>JAUSNJ010000189.1 GCA_030645355.1 Rhodoferax sp.
TAACATGCGCGCGCCGGGAATGACCCTCCTGCGGATGCCGCTCTTTGTCTGGTCGGTGCTGATCACCGCCGTGCTCCTGCTGCTCACGCTTCCGGTCCTTGCGGGAGCGGTCACCATGCTGCTGACGGATCGCAACTTCGACACCCACTTCTACGATCCGGCCGGCGGTGGGGACCCGATCATGTACCAGCACCTGTTCTGGTTCTTCGGCCACCCCGAGGTCTACATTATGATCCTGCCGGGCTTTGGGATCGTCAGCCAGATCATTGCGACCTTCTCCAACAAGCCGGTCTTCGGCTATCTCGGCATGGTGGCGGCCATGTTGGCGATCGGCGTCCTAGGCTCCGTGGTCTGGGCCCACCACATGTTCACAGTCGGGATGAGCCTCCAGCTTACCCTCTACTTCCAGACCGCCTCCATGATCATCGCCGTCCCCACGGGGATCAAGGTGTTCTCTTGGTTGGCGACGATGTGGGGCGGATCGATCGACTTCAAGACACCCATGCTGTGGGCGCTTGGCTTCATCCTGGTCTTCACCGTCGGCGGGGTGACCGGCGTAGCTTTGGCAAGCGCGGCCCTCGATCAAAGCGTTCACGACACCTACTATGTCGTCGCCCATTTCCACTACGTGCTGTCGCTTGGAGCGATTTTCAGCATTTTTGCCGCCTTCTACTACTGGTTCGAGAAGATCACGGGGCTGAAGTACAATGAATTTCTCGGGAAGATTCATTTCTGGATTTTCCTGATTGGCACCAACGTGATTTTCTTCCCGCAACACTTCCTGGGGCTCCAGGGAATGCCTCGGCGCTATGCCGACTATCCCGAAGCCTTTGCCTTCTGGAACAAAATCTCATCGATCGGATACGTGATCATGGCTTGCAGCATGATCTTCTTCTTCATCATGCTGGCCGAAGCCTTCGTCCGGCGCAGGCGCGGAGCCGCCAACCCCTGGGGGCCGGGCGCGACGACTCTGGAGTGGACTCTGGCTTCACCTCCGCCCTTTCACCAGTTCAACGAACTGCCGACCATCTCCGCTGAAGAGCACGGCTAGGCCTCGCCGCCCCTGTCGCCCGACCAGCGTCAAGGGTCGGCGGAGGCGGACATAAATGACGCCCGGCGACCTATCCCACATCAAACCCATCGCGCGCCAGACGCTGCAAGATCAGCCGAAAGGAACCACACCATGACCCCAAGCGACCCAGCCCCCTCCCCGGCCCCGTCCGAAACGGCCCAACCCAACCCGCATTTCCATCCCGAGGCCGTCTATCCGTTCGACGCCCGCGGTGTGGCAAAGCGCTTCCGGCACGCCGCCATCTTCGGCGCCCTCGAGGCCCTTCAGGCCGGCGAGACCATGCGCTTCGTCAACGACCACGACCCCATTCCCCTGCTGCGCCAAATGGCGACGCACTTCGGCGAGACTGTCGCGGTGGAGTACCGCCAGCGCGCGGCCGAGGGCGTGGTGATCGACTTCATCAAGCAGGGCTGACCCTCGCGGGAAGCTGACCTCTCGTCTCGGACCCGGCGGGCCTACCCTCCTGGCGCGCGCGTCGACGTGCGGCGCTCGCTGGCGTGGAGCAGACCGCCCGGCCGCACATAGACCGCGAAGGTCAGCACCGCGCAGCTCAGATAGAACAGCAGGAAGCCCCACAGCGCCGGGTTGGCCGAGCCTGTGCCGGCGATCGACGCGCCATAGGCCTTGGGGATGAAGAAGGCGCCGAAGGCGGCGATGGCGGAAGTGAAGCCGATGACCGCGGCGGCCTCCCGGTCGGCCTGGCCGGGCTCGCCGGTTCGGGCCACGGTCTCGCGCCAGATCGCCGGGATCATCTGGAAGGTGGAGGCGTTGCCGACGCCGCTGAAGAAGAACAGCAGCATGACGGCCGCAAAGAAGCCCCAGAAGCTTCCCGCGCCCAGGAACCAGATCACCCCCCCCACCGAGGCCATCATCGCGATGAAGACCAGCAGGCTGATGCGCCCGCCCCCGAACCGGTCGGCGAGCCCGCCCGTGCCGGCGCGGGACAGGGCGCCGACCAGGGGTCCGAAGAACACGTACTTCAGGGAATCCACCTCCGGGAAGGCCAGCCGGGCGAGCAGCGGGAAACCGGCCGAGAACCCGATGAACGAGCCGAAGGTGCCCAGGTAGAGCCAGCACATCAGCCAGGTGTGAAGGCGCTCGAAGATGGCCGCCTGATCGGCGAACGAGGCCTTGATGGTGGCCAGGTCGTCCATGCCGAACCAGGCCAGCACCGTGCCCACCAGGATGAAGGGTATCCACAGGAAGCCGGCGTTCTGCATCCAAAGCCGGTCGCCGCCGCTGACGGTCTGCGGCTCGCCCCCCAGGACGCCGAAGATCGCCACGGTGATGGCGAGCGGCACCACGAACTGCATCAGGCTCACCCCGAGGTTGCCCAGCCCGGCGTTGATGGCCAGGGCCGCGCCCTTCTCCGCCTTCGGGAAGAAGAAGCTGATGTTCGCCATCGAGGAGGCGAAGTTTCCGCCCCCCAGGCCGCAGAGCAGGGCCAGGACGACGAAGATGAGATACGGCGTGTCGGGGTTCTGCACCGCGTAGCCGATGCCGAAGGCCGGGATGAGCAGGGACGCAGTCGAGATCGCGGTCCACAAGCGCCCGCCGAACAGAGGCACCACGAAGGAATAGAATATCCGCAGAGTGGCCCCCGAGAGGCCCGGCAGGGCCGCCAGCCAGAACAGCTGGTCTGGCGTGAACTTAAACCCGGCGGCTGGAAGCTTGGCGACGACCACGCTCCAGACCATCCAGACGGCGAAGGCCAGCAACAGGCAGTAGGTGGAGATCCAGAGGTTGCGGCGCGCCAGCCGCCGGCCGGCGGTTTCCCAGAAGGCGGGGTCCTCGGGCCGCCAGTCGGCGATCGGCGGCCGCACCAGGACGACCCCCTTGCCGAGCGGCCCAAAGCCGGCGCCGCGGGCCATGCGGGCGGCGTGCAGGGCGGCCATCTCCGGCAGCTCCGGGAGCTGCTCGTGATCGACACCCGCCTGTGACTCCATGCGGCGGACCGCCAAGTGCATCCAGACCAGGGCGGTGAGGCTCAGCAGGAGGAGCAGGAAGAAGCAGCTGGTCCAGACGCCGGTGAGGTCGTTGAGCACGCCGAAGACCAGGGGCAGGATGAAGCCGCCGAGCCCCCCGACCATGCTGACGACCCCGCCTACCGCGCCTACATTCTCGGGGTAGTAGGCCGGGATGTGCTTGAGCACCGCCGCCATGCCCAAGCTCATGAAGAAGCCGAGCGCCAGCAGGATCACCAGGAAGGGCCCCACCCCGATGGAGGTGGAGAAGGCGATAGGCCCTTGGACCCCGTGGATCACATAGTCGGTCGGCGGGTAGGACAGCATGAAGGCGAACAGCGCCGCGGCGCCGAACGTCCAATAGAGGACCGCGCGGGCGCCATAACGGTCGGAGAGCCGGCCTCCATAGACCCGGAAGAGGCTCGCCGGGATCGCGTAGCCGGCCGTCAGCAGACCGGCCAGCTTCACGTCCAGGCCGTAGACGCCCACGAAGTAACGGGGCAGCCACAGGGTCAAGCCGACGAAGGCCCCGAAGAGGACGAAGTAGTAGAGCGAGAACCTCCAGACCTGAAGATTTCTTAGCGGCCGCAGCTGTTCGGCCAGGGTCGGCGCACCGGCGTCGCGCCGTCGCATGGGCTCGTTTCGGGCCGCGAAGAAGAAGATCAGCGCGATGACGAACAACCCGACGGCCCAAAGTTGGGCGGCGGTGCGCCATCCCAGCCCCAGCATGGCCGTGGGCGCCAGGAACTCCGTGATCACCGCGCCGACCGTGCCGACGCTGAAGACGCCGAAGGCGGCGCCCTGGCGGTCGGAGGGAACGAATTTCGAGACATAGCTGATCCCCACGGCGAAGGATCCGCCGGCCAGGCCCACTCCGAGGGCCGCCAGGAGAAGCCGCAGGTAGGAATCGGCGAAGGACATGAGGAAGGTCGCGACAGCGGCGACCAACATCACGATCAGGAACATCCGCCGACCACCGTAGCGGTCCGACAGGATCCCCAGCACCGCCCGGCTCAGCGCGCCGGTCAGGACCGGCGTGCCGACAAGCAGACCGAACTGCGTCTCGGTGAGGTGGAATTCGGCCTTCACGTCCAGACCAAGGATCGAGAAGAGGGTCCAGACCGCGAAGCACGCGGTGAAGGCCGCGGTGCTGACCCAAAGCGCCCGTCCGCCGCCTGAAGGGGGTTCGGTCACCGTTGTGTCCATGCCACAATCCAATTCCCGTCAAGACAACCCAGGACAACCTCAGTTCAGGATCAAGTCAATACAACCGTTTCGGGGTCCGATGATGCGTTCGAAAATCGTTCGCAACTGTGAAATATTGGAATGGAGACGCTGAGAACTAACCGTGCCCCCTCCACCACCACATTCTCCGCCCTCTCGATGGGCCATGATCCTGAGGATGGTGTTCCGCCCCCAGATCCGCGCCTGGAAGGGCGAGGCGCCCCTGGGCCCGGTCATCTGGGGCCAGGGCATACTGCCGAGCCTGGTTCTGATCGTGGCATATGTGGATGCGCTCTACCGACATGACCCGATCACCCAGCAGGCAGTGCTGAGTGCGTTCCAGCTCTATTCAGGCTGGGCGCTTGTGGCCATTTGGCGCTGCGCCGCCAATGCGCAGCCCCCATGGGACACGGTCGCCCGACTCTTGACAATCGCATGGGCTGGCAACGTCTTGCTGGTCGCAGGCTTCCTACAACTCGCTCTGCTGACCCGCTAGGGGATTGCGGGCAAGTCAGGGGCGCGGTCGGCGCCGCGCAGATCGACCCATACGGCGTGGGCGAGCCCCAAGGCCGTGGCGACCCAGGCCGCGAGCGCGATCCAGACCATCGTCTGAGCGACCGCCCGCAGGGGGCCAAACTCCGCCGCCAAGGACAGCCGCAGGCTCGCCAGGGCATACATGCCAAGGGGAAAGACAAGGCTCCAGAGCATGGGCGTGTAACGGAGGGGAACGCGCCGGACGCCATGCTTCCAAAGGCCAAACAGTATCAGCAAGGGGATCCACCACGTCGCCCAAGCCCACATGATCAGGGTGACCCCGTCGATGAAAGGACGCATGGACATTAGGAACGGAACCCCACTGTCTTCCAGCAGGAGCGTCGAGCCGGCGTTCGCGCTGATGGCGGCCGCCCCCATGACCACCCAAAGCAGAGGGGTGATGTCGTCCGGACCGACGTCGAAAAAGAAAATGCGATAGGCGAAGAGGGTGATGAATATGCCGTAGAGGGCCAAACCTACGCCCCAGAGCATGTGCGTCAGCACGAATACCGCCGGGGCCAGCGTTCCTTGATGCGGGGCGATCATGGCGCCGAGGATCACCAGCGACTGGGTCCCCACAATGGCGATCAGCCAGCCGCCATGCACGGCGTTCGCATTGTGAGCGGAGTTGAGGAAGGTCAGCACCGCGAAGCTGAAGTAAATCAGGATGAACCACGCAGCGAGGGCGAAGACCCAGAGCCCAAGCGCCGCGTTGATCTGGCCTCTCAGATTCATGCTCAGGCCGAGCACGTCGCTGGCCGCAACGATGGTGAAGAACGAGAAGACGAGCCTTGGGTTGGTGAGGTCCTCCCACAGCGCCTTGGAAGCGCGGGCGGCCCGCAGGCCCGTCAGGAGCACCAGCCAGGGGAAGGTGATCAGGTTGACGCCCAACATCAGGTTCGAGAGGCCGAGATGACCCTCAAGGTAGAGCGTGTTGGAGATGATTCCTGTGGCCATCACCAAGGCGAAATAGCCTGGGAAGAGCCTGCCCACCTGCCCGTCGAGCCAAGCCACCAGCCGCCTGAGCCCCTCGATGAGCGCCGATTTTTCCCGGACCTGCGATGCTGACATCTCGGTGGGCCCAATACCGCCCCCTCATTGGGGTCATTCAATCCTAGCGAACAACCGCCGCTGCGGCCAACGCCTTCGGTGGACGGCGGGTCCCGGTCGCGACCTTTTGGCGACGTACGCGTGCGGGCGCAGTCGGGCGCACCGCTCCGTAACAGCACCTACGAAATGGTGGCGTCAGGCCGACCAATTCCTTTGGAACCACTTTTGCCATCTCCGTGTTGACGATCAGCCCGTCGGTGGGTGGATCGGCATGTCGCAAACCTCCTCCATACTGTTGGGGGCCGAACCGGCGCGTAACGCCCGCGCGGCGGGCGTCGTTTCCTGAAATCAGTCGGCCAAGCGTAGCCGCAAGCGCCGATGCGTGTCGTGAGAGCTGCGAGGCCTACAGCGCCGCGGCATGCTCAGAAGCCGCTCTGTCGGAAATGGTCTTCCACCTCATTTTGTCCGCTTGCCGGTCTCTTCGCCGCCCTGCGACCAGTTGGAGCGCTGAAACCAAGTCTCCGCACGCCGTCCCCATCGCCATGGAACGAAGCTGATGAGTCATCTCCTCGATCGCCTGACGTTTTTCCGTCGAGAGAAGGAAACCTTTTCCGATGTTCACGGCCTGTACCCCGGCTTAGGTCGGATGGCCCGCGGAATACAACACCCCTCGAAAGGGTGCCCGGGGAATACGTGGGACCTGTTTCTCTGTGACGCACGTGTCAAACCGCCCGGCGCCAGCCGAGGCCGACCAGGCAGGTGCGATGCAGGAAACAAGAAGTCCAAACCCGATCGACGTTCACGTCGGACTCCGCGTGCGCTTGCGCCGCAAGGAGCTCGGAATCGGCCAGAGCCAACTGGCCGAAGGTCTTTGTCTGAGGTTCCAGCAAGTGCAGAAATATGAGCGCGGCTCCAACCGTATAAGCGCATCTAAGCTGTTCGAGTTAGCGCGCCTGCTGCAGCCCGAGGTCAGCTATTTCTTCGTCGGGTCGGACCGCATCGATCGCCAGTTCCGGTGGCCCCTCGCTGCCCGACGCCGAGCTAAATCACCCCGAAAGCGCGCATCGCTTCCGCGACGCGTACGAAACCCGCGATATTCGCGCCAAGCACATAGTCGCCGGGTGCGCCGTATTCCTCGGCGGTCTCAGCGCAACGATCGTGGATGCCGCGCATGATCGTCGCCAGGCGCTCTTCGGTCTGCTCGAAGGACCAGCTGTCTCGAGACGCATTCTGCTGCATCTCAAGGGCTGACGTTGCAACACCCCCCGCGTTCGCCGCCTTGCCTGGCGCGAACAGGACATTGGCGGCCTGAAAAATTCGAATGGCTTCGGGTGTGCTGGGCATGTTGGCGCCCTCGCTCACGGCGACCACCCCGTTGGCGACCAAGGCCTTGGCGTCACGGCCCGTGAGTTCATTCTGGGTGGCCGATGGCATGGCGATATTGCACGGCACATCCCAGACAGAGCCGCCCTCAACATAGCAAGAGCGTCCGCCGCGCCGCTCAACATAGTCGGCGATCCGGCCTCGTCGGACCTCTTTGACGTCCTTCAGGAGGGAGAGATCCAGGCCATCTTCATCCACGACGTAGCCGTTGGAGTCCGAACAGGCGATCACCCGCGCGCCGAGCTCCTGGAGCTTCTCGATGCCATAAATCGCCACATTTCCAGAGCCTGAGACGACGGCCCGCCGTCCCTCGAGCCCGTCGCGGCGCGTGGCGAGCATGCTTTCCACGAAATAGACTGCTCCGTAGCCGGTCGCTTCCCGGCGGGCCTGTGAGCCGCCGTAAACTAGGCCTTTGCCGGTTAGCACGCCGGCCTCGTAACGATTGGTGAGGCGTTTGTACTGGCCGAACATGAAACCGATCTCGCGGCCACCGACGCCGATATCCCCCGCCGGAACGTCGGTGTATTCACCGAGGTGACGATGCAGCTCGAGCATGAATGACTGACAAAATCGCATGATCTCGCCATCTGATCGGCCGCGAGGATTGAAGTCCGACCCCCCTTTGCCGCCGCCGATCGGCATACCGGTCAGCGCGTTCTTGAAGGTTTGCTCAAACCCAAGGAATTTTACGATCCCGAGGTTTACCGACTGATGGAACCGGATACCTCCTTTGTACGGACCAAGCGCCGAATTGAACTGCACACGGAAGCCTCGATTGATCTGCACCTGACCGTGATCGTCCACCCAGGGCACACGGAAGATTATTTGGCGCTCCGGCTCGCAAATCCGCTCGATCAAAGCGTCATCGGCGTAGTGCGGATGTTTGGCGACAACCCGGCCGAGGCTCTCAAGGACTTCCCGGACGGCTTGATGGAACTCGGTCTCGCCGGCGTTGCGCTGAAGCACTTCAGCCAAGATAGGCTGCAGTTTCTCGTCGATTTTCATATTTGCACCGATACGCGGCGCCACGCGCCCAAGAAGAAGGCGATTCTACGCCAAAGACACACAGCGGTGCCAGAACTAGGCTCTTAAAGCGACTAAAGTCCCGCTTGGACGGATCGTCTTCGTTCTAATTTGAGGTTCAAATCCTGAGAGGACATTGCCTATGGACACGCCATCAGCCCGGCTCGGCGCTGAGCCAGTGGCTTTTCGAGTGAGTCGAGCGCAACGCCGGTCGGATGCGAAAGACAATGATCGTCGCGTTGGCGCGGAAGCTTCTGGTGGCATTCTGGAAGTACGTCACCAGCGGTGTCGTCATTGAGGGCGCCGTCATGCGTGAGAACCCGGAACACAATCCACAGGACCTGATCAGTCCTGACGGATCCAGGTGGGCGGACCGATTGCAGCCATGGCTCTCAACCAGCCGCAGATGAAGAATGGTCCCGTTCTCCGGAGCCCAACGCCGTCGAATGCGGGAAGTTGGTTCGGCCGCTGCAACGCGGCCGCCGAATGTGAGGTTGATCTGGCCTTGATGGCCAAATCGGACGAGTGGGCTCAGACCTTGTATTTCGGAAGGACTTGGCTGGTCCGCGAAGTCTGCCTTGCGGGCGGAGCCGACGCATGCTGTCAGCGCGCCGAGCGACGAAACGGAGCGTAGACGCAGGCCGCGGTACGGCTCAGCCCTGCAAGGTGGACACTTCCCGTAAGCCCGTGCCCTCGCGGATCAGAAAGATCGCCTCGAGCCCCCTGGCCCGCGCGAGGATGGGGCCGTCGATCTCGCCTAGGACCATCAACGCGGTCGCCCAGGCGTCGGCTCTGACGCAGTCGTGGGCCAATACCGTGACGCTCGCGATGCGATTGCGGACGGGGGCACCCGACCGAGGATCCATAGTGTGCGATAACCAGTCCGCACCAAACTTCACCCGATGCCGGTAGTCGCCGCTTGTCGCCAAGGCGCAACCCGTGACCTCGATCACCCCTCGCGCGGCGCGACGGCACGGAACGGGCTCCTCCAGCGCCACGGCCCAGGGCCGGCCGTCGGGGCGCTGGCCACTGGCGATAATCTCGCCATCAAGGCCGGCGAGAAAATCAGGGACGTTCCGCTGGCGCAGAACCTGGGCCATCTGGTCGACGGCGAACCCCTTCGCGACGCCCGAAAGGTCAAGGCGCCGCTCATTCAGCCGCCGGGCGCGGCCAGCCCCGGCGTTGCTTTCGACCTGCGCGCGCAGCTGGTGTCCCAGGGCGGCCCGGATCGCGGACTCATCCGTCTGTGCTTCGGCCGCGCCGAAGCCCCAGGCAGTGACAGCCTCGCCGACGCCAATATCAAAAGCCCCGTCTGACGCAGCGGTCACTTCGGCCGAGATCGCCAACACCACGATCAGTTCGGCGCCGACGTCGACCCACGCTCCCGGAACCGCCGCGTTTAGGCGCATCAGGTCGCTGTCGTTACGCCAGGTGCTCATTTGGCGATCTACGGCGTCAACCACATCCTGTAAGGCCGCGGTCAGGTCTGGAGAGGCGTGGCGAGACGCCAGTCGCGCCGACCAGCGCGTCCCCATCGTTGGACCATTCAGCGTGACCAGCGCGTCAGTAGACATCTTCCAGATACCTCCCGTGGGCCTTCAAATCGGCGACCTTCAGCCCGGAGGGCTGGAGGATCGCATCGAAAGCCTTGGCGACGTCGCGCGCCATGGCGGCGCCACCGCAGATCAGCACCTGGCCTCCGGCCTGGATCTCGCGGGCTAGTTCCTCCGCGTTCTCTCTCAGGCGATCCTGCACGCGCGCGCGTTCGCCGGAGCGGGAGAAAGCCATGAGGCGGCGCGAAAGCCGGCCATCAATCAGCATGGCATCGGTTTCCCGCCGATAGAGAAAATCCGATTCCGGATCACGGATGCCGAAATAGAGCACGGACGACCGCCCGGGCCGCATGTGGCGCAGCACGCCGACCGCGGGGCCGATCCCGCAGCCGGCCGCGACAAAGATCACCGGCGCACGCCCCTTCACCGCCTGGAATCCCGGGTTCGGCCGGAAGAAGGCGCGGATCTCGTCGCCGAGCTCCAGCCCGTGCAGATAGCCCGAGCAGAGACCCGCCGGCATGCGCCGCACCGCGATCTCGATGAAACCGTCCCGGCGGCTGGAGGCCAGCGAATAGAAGCGCGGGGCGTCGGCGCCCGGCGCGACGACACCGAGCAGGTCGCCGGCCGAGAAACGCGGCAGTCTGGCGCCGTTCGACGCCTCGAAGCGCAGGATGGCGGACGGCGCTCCGACCTCGCAGCCGAACGCCTGCCGCTCGACCAGCTTGAGCGACACCGGGTCCGGGAAAGCGATCCGATGGTTCAGCGTCAGCGGCAGGCCGAGCGCGTCCCCCAAGGCTTCGCCCCAAAGCGCGAAATCTCGTACGGACTGGCGATCGATCCGGGCGAGCGGCGTGAGTTCCTGCCAGCCGGCCCGGACGAGCCGCGCCGAGACGGTGTCGGCGAAGCCGCAAAAGGCGGGGAAGCTGCGATCCCCGAACCCGAGCACTGCGACGGGGACCTTGTTCATCTGCTCCAGGGGGGAAAGGAACCGCGCCGCCGAGGCCGGTGCGGCGCCATCGCCGTAGGTGGCCGTCAGCAGGATCAGCGCCTTCGCCGCGGGCATCGGGCCAGCATCGTTCATCGCACCGAGGTGGACCTTGCGACCGGCGGTCACCAGCGCCTCAGCCAGCGTCGCGACAAAGCCCCACGTCGAACCACCCTCGGAGCCGGCGAGGATGACGATCTCCGCCTTGGTCATGGGGACGGAGCCGGCGATGCGCGGGCGCGCAGCGCGCCGCTTCCACCAAATCCAGCCGCCGGTCCCAGCCAGGACCGGCGCGGCCAGTGCGGAGGCCCCCAGGACCAATCCGAACCACCACAGCCCTTGTCCGGTGTGCAGCCTGTAGGCCCATTCCCAGATCGTCCGCGCGGGCGAATGCGCCTGCCAGTTCAGCAAGGCGCCCGTCGCCTGGTCCACGTATCCGGCGCCGTCGGCCGTCTGGAGGCCAAACACGTCGGCCGGGTCGCCGTCCGCCGGCCACGTCAGCCGGCGGAGGTCCTGGATCTTGACCTGCCGCAGGGCGGACAGGGTTCCGACCGGCGCCGGCGGGGCGCTTGCGGCGACTTCGGGAAACGTCGGGTTTTCCGCGCCGCCGTCGCTGACGATCCCGAAGGTGGCCAGCGACATCCAAACGCCGGTCAAGGCTGACACCGTCAGTCCAGCCAACGCCGCGCGCCCGATCAAAGCATGCCAACGGTTGGCTCCGGAGCTGCGCACGCGCCGCCCGAGCCTGCGCCAACCGCCGAGGACGCCCGCCAGCAGCAGCAGCCCCGTTACGCCAAGCACCGCCATCAAGGCCGCGCTTATTCCCGACATCGCTTTGCCGGCATCTTCGAGCAGCAGCGAGCGGTGCAGGTCCCGAATCCAGGCCATCGCGCCGGACGTCTCCCACGGCCCGAGGTCGACCCCGGTCGCAGGATCGACCCGCGTGGTCTCAAAGCCCTGCGGTGTCGCGAAGCTGGCCACCATCACGCCGTTGGCGCGACGCTCCAGCCTTTCGACGTTGGGATGGCGCGCAGCGACCTGCGCCGCCAGGCCAGCAACGGAGCCGCCGCCGGTTCCCGCCTGCGCGCGCTCCAGGGCTGGGTCGAGCGAGAGGATCGCGCCGGTTCCGGCGAACAGTGCGAGCACCAGCCCGAACGTCAGGCCCGCGATCGAATGCAGCTTGCGGCTCATGGGAGGGCTCAGAAGTCGTACTGCAGGGACTGGACGAACCCGCGTCCGGCGACGGCCTGACGCTGTCCTTTGGCGGTGAGCGGGGCCACCACCTCGGCCGGACGGTCCGCGTTCTTCTCCACGGCGCTATCGACCCGGATCTGATAGCCCGCGTCGATCAGCGCATCGGCGAGTTCGACCGTCACCGTCAGGCTGCGCCCCGATCCGACGCTGGCGCCGGTGATCGCATCGACTCCGGCGGGCGCGCCGCGCGTGGCGCGATACCAGTTCGAGAGATGGGACCAGTATTTCGCCTTGCGGCCGGAAACCCACAGGGTTCCCTTGTAGGCGCCCTGCGCATTGGTGAGATAGAGCGCGAGGTAGGCTCCGTCGCCGCCATACGGCTTCATTTTCGTGGTGATCGTGACGGGACGGGCCAGGGCCGGCGTCGCCAGCAGGGCGAGCGTCAGGCACAGGGCGGTCGTAGAGGCGATCTTCTTCATCTGTTGTCTCCGGGGTTTCATTTCATGACGCCGGTGGCCGGACCGATCAGCGGATTGGCCGGAGCCGTCGGCGTGATGGGCGGTGCGGCGCGGTCATGCTCGCGGCGGCCTTGATGATCATCCCGGTGCGTCCGGTCGCGATACTTGGTCTCGAGGACCTTCAGCGTGACCGGGTCCATCTCGATCTCGACGGATCGCCCATCGGCCGTGCGCCCATAGATCTTGTAGCAACCGTCGTCGGTGCGGATGCGGCTGACCTCGACGCCGAGCCTGCGCGCACTTTCCTCGACGGCCTGGCGCGGCCGCCAGTCCCGCATCGGGCGGTCGCAATGATCGCTCGCCAGGGCCGCCGTTCCGGCGATGAAGCCGGCGCCGCCAAGTAACAGCAGGATCAGGGTTCGACGCATCTACGGGTCCTTTCATGTGCGTGACCCGCCTTCTGCGCCCCCAGGCTGACGTGGCGCTGAATACGGTGACGGTCCGCGTTCAGCCTGGTGTCAGCTTGTGCGACCATGGCCACTCGGCGGAGACGGACATGCGCATTCTGTTGGTGGAGGACGACCCGGGACTCGGGATGGCCGTGCAGGACCAGATCCTCGCGGAAGGCCACGGCGTCGATCGCGTCACGACGCTCGCCGACGCGCGCGCCTGCGTCGCCGGCGTCGCCTACGATCTCGTCCTGCTCGACCTGATGTTGCCGGATGGAAGCGGGCTGAGCTTCCTGCGGGATCTGCGCGCACGCGGATCCGTCACCCCGGTGATCATCCTAACCGCCAGGGACCGTATCACCGAGCGCATCGAGGGCCTGAACGCCGGCGCCGACGACTATCTGGTCAAGCCCTTCGACCTGGACGAGCTTTCCGCGAGGATCGGCGCCGTCGCGCGCCGGTATGCGGGCAATCCAAATCCGTTGATCGAGCTGGGACAGCTGGAGATCGATCTCGCGTCCCGGAGCATCTTCGGGCCGGACGGCCGGATAGACCTCTCACAGCGCGAATGGGCGATCTTCGAGGCCCTGCTTCAGCGGCCCGGCTCGATCGTCACCAAGCCGCAGCTCGAAGAGCGGCTCTACGCCCTCGACAGCGAGGTGGAGAGCAACACGATCGAGGTCTACGTGAGCCGCCTGCGCAAGAAGCTCGGCCGGGACGCCATCGAAACCCTGCGTGGCCTCGGCTATCGCCTGGGCCGCCCCGGAGCTCCGGCGTGAGCCGGCCGCGCAGCCTGCGCCGCGACCTGTCGCTGGGCTTGGCGCTCGGCGTGGCCGTGCTTTGGCTGTCGGCCTTGCTGCTTGCGGGCGGGGTCTTGCGGCATGAGCTGAACGAGGTCTCGGACAGCGCGCTTCAGGAGGCCGCGGAACGCATCCTGTCCATCGCCATCGTGGAGCTGACGAATTCGAGCGACGGGTCCGCAGCGCGCCGGATCTCACCGCTCGACGCGGATGACGAATACCTGACCTACGCCATCTATGACGGGTCGGGTCGCGTCGTCCTCTATTCCCATGAGGCGCATCGCAAGCTGTTCTCCGGCGCGCCGCGACTGGGGTTCTGGAACCGGCACGACTACCGTCTCTATGGGACGGAAGCGGTTTCCGGCGCCTACCGGATCGCGGCGGCCGAGCCTCTGGAGCACCGGCGCGAGACCTTGGTCCGAACGGTCGGAGCCCTCGCGTGGCCCATGGCCGCGTTGTTGCCGCTCACCGTCTTATGGGTGTGGTGGCTGACCCGCAGGCGGCTGCGGCCGATGACCCGGTTGTCAGAAGCGATCCAAGATCGTGATGAAACTGATCTCAGCCCGGTTGCGACGGAAAACTTGCAGGCCGAGTTCGTGCCGCTGGGCGAGTCCATCAACCGGTTGATGCAGAGGATGTCTCGCGCGCTGGAGGCCGAACGGGCGTTCACGTCCTCGGCCGCGCATGAACTCCGGACGCCGATCGCCGCCGCGCTCGCCCAGGTCCAGCGTCTCACCCGCGAATTGATCAAGGAGCCACAGCGACAGCGGGCGCAGCATCTTGAGACGGAGCTCAAACGGCTGGCGCGGCTGGCCGAAAAGCTCCTCCAGCTCGCGCGCGCGGAAGGCGCCGGCATTCTCCGCGAGACGGAATCCGATCTCGTGCCGATCCTGTCGCTGACGCTGGACGACTTCCGGAAGGAAGGCGCAGGCAGCCGTCTCCACGCCGAAATGCCGGAAGAGGCGCTCTCTCACATCGACCCGGACGCTTTTGGCATCCTCACGCGAAACCTGATCGAGAACGCGCTCAATCATTCCCCCGAAGGGACGCCGATCGAAATCATGCTTTCAGCGTCGGGGAGGCTCAGCGTCGCCAACGACTGCGTCATAGTCCCCCCTGATGAGGTGCTTCGCCTGAGGCAGCGCTTTGAACGTGGCAAGGCCGCCAGCCATGGCTCGGGCCTCGGACTCGCTATCGCGGAGAGTATCGCGCGCGCAGCCAACGGGAGCCTGCAACTGTCGTCACCCATTCCGGGCAGGGTCGCAGGTTTTCTGGCGGTTTTCGATCCGCAGCAGCCGAGAGCGAGCAATGTTCGATAATGATCGGAGGTCGGTGCCCAGCGAACACGCCCCATAAGCAGATCAGCTCATTCATGGTCCTATCGGTTGCCGACACGCTCTTGGGATGGCGAGGGCCCGGCCCGGCTTGACACAACAATTCCCATGTGAGGCTGCAAGGAGCCTGGACGCAGGCCAGGCGGGACGCGCCGTCGAGTGGCCGGCGGCGCCTGAAGGCGCCCGTCAGGGGCGGACCCGTAGGAGCCGCGGCACGCGGCGGGACCGAGCACGCCCGCCGGCCGCTCTCCGTTTCCGAGGCGTTGCGGAGTGTCCCCGCTCGGAGGGGTCGGTCGAGACACAAGGCTCGGCCGCAGGGGAAAGCCTTGTATGGGGAATTTCCCGTCAAGACCTCTCGAGCGGACCAGCACTTGTTCACCCGCTAGGCGTGAAATCTAGCGTGGCAGAAGATTCCCCACTCGCCGACATACACAGCAGCATTCCTGCGACCGTATTAGACGCAGACTGCACCTAAGCAATAAGTCGGGTATGATACCCGAACTTGGCGCGTAGATCGCCACCTGGGTCTATCTGAATGAGATTTGTCGCCACCCCTAAGGCCGCACAGTTGACCGACCTGTCGGTCGAGAAACTGCGTGAATGGACAAGCCGCCGAGCTCTCATCCCTGCGGATGTCCCACCTGCCGGACGTGGCTCGCCTGCGCGGTTTAGCTGGCAGACGATTCTTGTACTACGACTAGCAATCACGCTGCGCGAACGCTTCCATTTACAACTTCAAGCTCACGCCTCGCTCCTGCGGGACTTGCGATCCCATTTGGCGACCACCTCGTTCATCGCGCTCTGGGACAAACTTCTCGTCGTGCAGGGGCCCGATCGCTGGGCCCTCATCGACGAAGGCGCCGCCGAGGCGATACGCGACGACTCTTTGATCGTTCATCTCGACCCTCACTTGAAGCTAATCTCCTCGGGCTTTGGCCTGGCGTCGCCGACACACCAGCCTGGCCAGATCGATCTCTTTCCTTTGGCTCCCGTCGGGGGCGCCGCTGACCGAAACGCGTTGACGCGCCAAGCGCTCGACGTAGGTCCGCGGCGCAAGTCGGCGTGACCAGCGCCGCCTTTAACAAGGTCCTTGAGGCCACGGGCTACATCGGGGCCTCGGGCCGCTCGTCACCTGGCTTGATCCGCCCGGGCGACGAGAGTGCGCCTCGGCTGCGCTCGGTGTTCGCGGACGCGATGGTAGGCCTGCAGGCTGACGCAGTTTTCGCCTCGCATAACGCTCCGACCAGCATCTTCAAGGACGCAGGCCAGGCAATGCCGGACGACGAGACGGTTCGAGCTTGGCATGAGGCAGCTTGGAACCTTGGCGTAGCTCCGCTTCTATGGATCATCACGCCCACCGACGTGCGGCTTTACGACTGCTATGCTTCACCGCCACGGCCGAGC
>JAUSNJ010000001.1 GCA_030645355.1 Rhodoferax sp.
CACGCGAGCAGCTGGAGCAGCAGCTGTACAGCTGGGGTCAAGAGGTGGATAGCAATGCCATCGAGGTCCATATCCACAATTTGCGCCGCAAACTGGGCGGCGGTCTGATCCAGACCGTGCGCGGTGTCGGCTACATGCTGCTGCGCGACGCGTCCACGCCATGACCACATCACCCCACTCCCTGCAACGCCGGCTGTTGGTTGTGGTGCTGGGCGCGGTCGTGGTCGCGTGGCTGGCGACAGCAGCGCTGACCTGGTCTGACGCGCGCCATGAACTGGATGAACTGCTGGATGGCCATCTGGCGCAAGCCGCGGCAATCCTGGTCGTGCAGCAGGCAAAGGAAGGAGAAGACGACAACCACGGGGAAGGGGTGGATGCCCCCTCGTTGCACCACTATGCTCCCAAAGTGGCTTTTCAGGTGTTTCACGAGGAACGCCTGGCCATGCGCTCGTCCAACGCGCCGGACCAGCCCATGGCCGGTGCAGTGCGTGACTTCAAGGCAGGCTTTGCCACCGTACAGATTCAGGGCGCCGCATGGCGCGTCTTTTCGGCCTACGGGCCTGAAAACGACGTGCACGTCTATGTTGGCGAGGAAGTCGACTCGCGCGCCAGGATCCTGCGGGCCGTTTTGCGCAGCACCCTGCTGCCCATGGCCGTGGCCTTGCCCCTGCTGGCACTGGCACTGTGGTGGGCCATTCACCGCAGCCTGGCACCCATGCGCCAGCTTGGGCTTGCGTTGGGTCGGCGCCAGCCCAGTGCACTGGAACCCCTGGCGCTGGACGGAGCGCCGACAGAGATCACACCCATGATTCATGCGCTCAATGATTTGTTCGGGCGCATCGGCCGCTTGCTCGAGTCGGAGCGCCGTTTTACGGCAGACGCCTCACACGAACTGCGCACACCAATTGCCGCCATCCGGGCGCAGGCCCAGGTGGCCATGGCAGAAACCGAAGATCTGCTGCGCCAAAATGCCCTGCACAACACGCTGGAAGGCTGTGATCGGGCCATCCGTCTGGTCGACCAGTTGCTGACCCTGTCGCGGCTGGAGTCATCCGCCACTCCGGCCATGACAAGTCTGGACCTGGGACCACTGGTCCGTCGCGTGGTGGCTGATGTAGCGCCCAAGGCCGTCGGCAAAGGACAGACTCTGGAACTGGAGACTGCTCCCGATTGCCGCATCGCCGGCAGCGAGACGCTGCTCTCGGTATTGGTCCGCAACCTCGTTGACAACGCCGTACGCTACAGCCCACGGGGCGCGCGCATCCAGATTGCCGTACAGCACAACGCAGGGCAGGTCTGCCTGCGCGTGGAAGACAGCGGGCCGGGCATCGCAGACGCCGATCTGAAACGGCTCGGTGAGCGTTTTTTCCGGGTACCCGGCAACGATGAAAACGGCAGCGGCTTGGGCTGGTCCATTGTGAAGCGGATTGCCGCTGTGCACCAGCTTCATGTGCTGGCCGAGCGCTCGGCACAGTTGGGTGGACTCGCGGTCACTGTGCAGGCACGCGCCGCCCACGCATAGTGTGATGCATGCATTGCATGGCATGGGGCGCAACCCGCACAATTACGTGTCGCGTGGGCCAATCCCGGGGCATACAATGCAAGGCCCATAACAGGGCACCGGGCCATGCGCCTTCGCATCGACTGGCGCCGCAGAGGATGCAAGATGCCCATTCAGACGCCCATTTCCCCCAAAGGTCCGGTTTCCAGTTCCGCCGAGAAAAGCGCCCAGTTGCGCCAGGCGGCACTGGAGTACCACGAATTCCCGACACCCGGCAAGATCGCAGTTGCCGCAACCAAGCAGCTGGTCAACCAGCATGATCTCGCGCTGGCCTACTCACCGGGCGTAGCAGCTCCCTGTGAAGAAATCGTCAAGGACCCCAACAACGCGTTCAAGTACACCAGCCGCGGCAATCTGGTGGCGGTCATCACCAACGGCACAGCCGTTCTGGGTCTGGGCGACATTGGGCCACTGGCATCCAAGCCCGTCATGGAAGGCAAAGGCGTACTGTTCAAGAAGTTCGCGGGCATCGACGTGTTTGACCTGGAAATTGACGAGAAGCACGACCTCGACAAACTGGTGGACATCATTGCTTCGCTGGAACCAACCTTTGGCGGCATCAACCTCGAAGACATCAAGGCACCGGACTGTTTTTATGTCGAGCGCAAGTTGCGCGAGCGCATGAAGATTCCGGTTTTCCATGACGACCAGCACGGCACCGCCATTTGCGTGGGCGCCGCCATCCTGAACGGCCTGAAGGTGGTGGGCAAGGATCCCAAATCCGTGAAACTGGTCACCTCTGGCGCTGGCGCCGCAGCTCTGGCCTGCCTGGGTTTGCTGGTCAAACTGGGCATTCCGCGTGAGAACATCTGGGTGACCGATCTGGCCGGGGTCGTTTACGAGGGCCGTGTCGAGTTGATGGACGCCGACAAGGCATTCTTTGCACAGAAGACCAGTCAGCGTACGCTGCGTGAAGCCATTGCAGGCGCCGACATCTTCCTGGGCCTATCTGCGGGCGGCGTGCTCAAGGCCGATATGGTCAAGTCGATGGCTGCCAAACCCCTGGTCTTTGCGTTGGCCAACCCCACGCCCGAAATTCTGCCGGAAGAAGTCCATGCGGTCCGCGATGACGCCATCATGGCAACCGGCCGCACGGACTACCCCAATCAGGTCAACAACGTCCTGTGTTTCCCGTATATTTTTCGCGGCGCACTCGACGCCGGCGCGTCAACCATCACCGTGGAGATGGAAATCGCGGCGGTGCACGCGATTGCCGACCTGGCCCAGGCCGAACAAAGTGAAGTGGTGGCCGCGGCGTACGCCGGTGAGCAGCTGGCGTTCGGGCCGGAGTACCTGATACCCAAGCCGTTCGACCCCCGGCTCATGATGAAAATCGCTCCGGCGGTTGCCAAGGCCGCGGCCGACAGCGGCGTGGCCTTGCGGCCGATTGCCGACATGGATGCTTACCGTGAAAAGCTGCAGAGCTTCGTCTATGCCTCCGGCACCACCATGAAGCCCATCTTCACGGCGGCCAAAAAGGCACTCAAGAAACGCGTGGCTTTCGCCGAGGGAGAAGACGAACGCGTACTGCGCGCCGCGCAGATCGTGGTGGACGAACGCATCGCATTGCCCACCCTCATTGGCCGGCCAACCGTGATTGCCGAGCGCGTCGAGAAGTTTGGCCTTCGCCTCAAGGAAGGCGTCGACTACAACGTCGTCAACGTGGAGCAGGACCACCGCTACCGCGACTTCTGGCAGACCTACCACCGCATGACGGAACGCAAGGGCGTCACAGCGCCGGTCGCCAAGATCGAGATGCGCCGGCGCCTCACGTTGATTGGCGCCATGCTGCTGCACAAGGGGGACGTGGATGGCATGATTTGCGGCACCTGGGGCTCGACTGCGTTGCACCTGCAGTACATCGACCAGGTCATCGGCAAACGGGTGGCCCAGGGCGCAGATGCCAGCCAGGACGTACCCATTTATGCCTGCATGAACGGGCTCATGTTGCCGGGGCGGCAGGTATTTGTTGTGGACACCCATGTCAACTATGACCCCACGGCGCCCGAGTTGGCGAAGATCACCATCATGGCGGCAGAAGAGATGCGGCGTTTTGGCTTCAAGCCCAAGGCAGCCTTGCTGAGCCACTCCAGTTTTGGCAGCAGCAACGAACCCAGCGCGCTCAAGATGCGCGCGACGTTGGCACTTCTGCAAAAGCAGGCTCCCTGGCTGGAAGTGGATGGGGAAATGCACGGCGATGTGGCCCTGGATGGCGCCGCCCGCAAGGCTTTAATGCCCAATAGTGCACTGCAGGGCGACGCCAATCTCCTGGTCATGCCCAATATCGATGCCGCCAATATCGCCTACAACCTACTGAAAACGGCAGCCGGCGGCAACATTGCAATTGGCCCGGTACTTCTCGGTGCGGCCAAACCGGTGCACGTATTGACCGCAAGCACCACCGTGCGGCGAATTGTAAATATGACAGCATTGACTGTCGCAGACGCCAACGCCACCCGGTAAGACCTTAACGATTAGTGTGCACGCACTTACATCGTAAGAAAACGTAAGGGCCTTGCCCAAAATTTGGGCAAGGCCTTGCTTTTTTGGGTGAAATACGCGACACTCCATTCCTTGGATTTTTCGGGTTTACCCGGAGTCGCTTGAGAGGTTTCATGGTGCGCAGAGGGTTTGTTAAGTTAGTGCTTACTGGCACTTTACTGGCCTTGGCCGGATTGTGCAGTGGTGTTCAGGCAAAAGAATGGACACCATCTTCTGCCGAAGCCACAGTCGCATTGAACCAATTGCCTGCGCAAGGAATCGAAACTTACCAATTGATTCTCCGGGGCGGGCCTTTCCCGTATGGGAAGGACGGTGTGGTTTTTGGCAATCGGGAACGGTTGCTGCCCGCTCACAAGCGAGGCTATTACCGCGAATACACCGTAAAGACACCACGCTCAGGAGATCGGGGCGCTCGTCGAATCGTGTGTGGAGGTCAGGCCACCACACCAGATATTTGTTACTACACAGCCGATCACTATGCGAGTTTTCGCAAGATCGTGCCGTGAATCGGATTTGTACCTTTTAAGAAAGAGAAGCGGGAATGGATATGCCACTTCGAACAGTCAGAACCAACATCGTTCAATCGATACGGGCCTTCAGGGTGCCCGATTTGCAGGAAGCGGCACAAGCCCTCGGGCACCACTTTTTGTATGCCAACCTGGCCGACGCGCAAACCAAGCAGGACGTGCTCGACCTGATCGGCCAGCAGTTCAAATTGCCAGCGCACGTTGGCAAGAATTTCGACGCGCTCTACGACAGCATGACGGACCCCGTGCACAAGTCCGGCCCACAGCCCGGCTTCATCGCCGTGCTGGAGCACATCCCTGCCAACACCAAGTTTGACAAGGAAGCCCGGGAGCAACTGCTCGATATCTTCCGCGACACGGCCGACTATTGGGGGGACCGGAAGATTCCGTTCCGATGCTTCTATTCTTTTCTGTAGCCCGTTCTGCACACACCAGCCAAGCAGAACGGGCGAACGAGGCAAGCGGGACCATCGCACAGACCGCACCGATTGCGGGTATTGAGATGGCAACCGAATCGGGCGAAAAGATGCCCACTGACAAATTGTTGGATGTATCGCCCTTGGCGCTGCGCATGAGCAGCCCGTTCAACTCGGGATACTGGCTGGCCGCAGCCTGACACGCAGCATTCCTGTCAACCACTGACCGGGACCGCCAATAAAAAAGCCCATCCCAGCGATGGGCTTTTTTGCGCCCGGCTCCGTACTATCATCCCCACACCACTACGACTCTCCTCTGCAATGGGCCTACTGGCTAAGCTGCTACCCGCCGCGATCAAACGCTGGTTGTTGTCATCGCTGGGTGAGACCTCCGACGACCGCTTTGCACGGGTCTTTCACGCCAGCCCGGACTGGATTGTCATCACCCGTTTGAGCGACGGCCTGGTAATCGATGCCAACAAGGGGTTCGAAGCCATCAGCGGTTACCGCGCAGCCGACGTCATCGGTCATGCAATCGCCCAATTCAATGTCTGGGCCCATCCAGAGCAGCGGGTCAAGATGGTCAATGAACTCATGCGTTCAGGGAGTGCGCGCGACACACTGGTGCAACTGCGCAGGATGGACGGCACGTTGCGTGATTGCATGGTCAATGCCACCCTCATTGCATTGGGTGCTCAGAACCATTCCCACGCGGTCTGGATTGCCCGGGATGTCACGGACCAGAACGCGACGCACGAACAATTCAAGGCTGCGTTTCGGCTCACTCCGGATTTCATGTCGATCTCGCGTTTGAGCGATGGAACCTATGTTGAGGTCAATGAGGCATTTGAACGCATAACGGGTTTGAAGCGCGAAGACACGCTCGGCAAGACTTCGATTGCCCTCGGGGTCTGGCACGACCCGCTCGCGCGGGATGCTCTGGTCCAGGCATTCAAGACCCAGGGCTCCTTGCATGAATACTTTATCCGTATCAACGCCCGTGGCGGTCAGGTTCGTGACGCGCTGGTCAATGCGGCCACCTTTGAGGCGCGGGGCGAACAGTACATGATTGCGCTGTTGCGGGACGTGACCGAGGCGCGCAAGGCAGCCACCGCGTTGCAGGAAAGCGAGGCACGGTTTGCGCGCCTGTTCGATGAGTCGCCCATGCCTATGTGCTACTGCTCCGACATCGATGGTTTTTCGACCACCCAGTGGAACCGCGCCTGGTTCACGACCTTTGGATTTGACCCGCGCACAGCACAGGGCAAAACGGGCACGCAGTTGGGCATCTGGGTGCATCCCGAAGAACGCCAAAGACTTCTGGACCGATCCGTGCGGGGGGAGGACGTCAGCAACATTGAAGTGCCCATGCTGCGCGCAGATAAAGCACTGTGCTGGATCTCCATGTCGACCCGCACCTTTGTGGAGCCCGAGCGAACGCTGGTGCTGTTCTCCTATTTCGACATCACCGAGCGGCGCCGCGCCCAAGAAGAGATACAGGACCTCAACGCCGCGCTCGAAGCACGTGTCACCCGGCGAACCGCCGCCCTTGAGCGGACAAACCTGGAGTTGACCACCACGCTTGCCAGCCTGAAGTCCGCCAAGGACCAACTGGTCCAGTCCGAGAAGATGGCTGCCCTGGGCGCACTGGTGGCGGGCGTGGCCCATGAGTTGAACACGCCCATTGGCAATGGCCTGACAGTCGCGAGTTCACTGCACTACCGTGTCGAACAATTCGACACGCTGGTGAACACCGGCCTGCGGCGCTCGGACTTGCAAGGTTTTCTGGAAGACACCCGCCAGGCCGCCGACATCATCACGCGCAACCTGACCCGGGCCGGGGCACTGGTCACCAGTTTCAAACAGGTGGCGGTCGACCAGACCAGTTCGAATCGTCGCAAGTTTTCGTTGGCCTCACTGGTCTCGGAAATCCTGCTGACGCTGAGCCCCACGCTGCGCAAATCGGCTTGCGCGGTCACCGTGGATGTCGCCGATTCTCTTCAAATGGACAGCTACCCGGGCCCCTTGGGTCAGGTCCTGACCAACCTCATCAACAACGCACTGATTCACGGATTTTCCGAAAACCAGGCCGGAACCATTGCCATCACCGCACGCATGGAGGATGGGGATCGCGCGGTCCTGCAGGTACAGGATGACGGGCAAGGCATCCAAAGCGCGGATTTGCCCCACGTTTTCGAACCCTTCTTCACCACCCGCATGGGTCAGGGCGGGTCCGGATTGGGGCTGCACATCGTCCACAATCTGGTGACTAGCGTGCTGGGCGGGACCATCGCCGCCCAGAGTGAACCCGGCCAGGGCGCCAAATTCCGGTTGACGATACCCTGCACCGTTGCGGATCGGCAGGACAATCAACCCATCGCAAATTAATCTCAGGACATGGCAATGACTACCCTCTCAAGCGACATGGAAATCTCCGAAGAACTGGTGCGCAAATTTGACAAGCTCGGCCCGCGCTACACCTCCTACCCGACGGCCGACCGCTTCCACACCGCCTTTACCGAGCAGACCTACCGCAGTTATCTGGACCTGCGCGCGGCCAAAGACAACAACCCGCCGCTGTCGATCTACATCCATTTGCCGTTCTGCGAGTCCCTGTGCTACTTCTGTGCCTGCAACAAGATCATCACCAAGGACCACGAGCGGGTGGGCGAGTACCTGCGCTACCTGGACAAGGAAATGGCCCTGGTGGCCTCGCGCATCGGCAAAGACCGCAAGACCGTGCAATTGCATCTGGGCGGCGGTACCCCGACATTTTTCAGTGCGGATGAGTTGCGCCAGCTGATGGCCATGGTGCGCAGCCACTTTGACTTCACTGCGGATGCCGAACTGGGTGTAGAGATCGACCCGCGCACCGTGCAAGCGGGGACCCTGTCCATGCTGGCCGAACTGGGCTTCAACCGCAACAGTTTTGGGGTGCAGGACTTTGACCCGGCGGTGCAGCAGGCGGTCAACCGCATCCAGCCGCTGAGCATGGTGGAAAAAGCCGTCGTGGAGAGCCGCAAGGCAAACTTCCAGTCCATCAATGCCGACCTGATCTACGGCCTGCCCAAGCAAACCATGGACAGCTTCAGCCGCACGCTGGACGACCTGATCCGCGTCTCACCCGACCGGATCGCACTGTACAACTACGCGCACCTGCCCCAGCGCTTCAAAGCCCAGCGACTGATTGTGGAAAGCGATCTACCGTCGGCAGAGGCACGGCTGCAGATCTTCCTGATGTCCATGCGCCGCCTGCTCGATGCCGGCTATGTGTACATCGGGCTGGACCATTTCTCCAAGCCCGATGATGAGTTGAACAAGGCGCGGCTGGACAAGACCCTGCACCGCAATTTCCAGGGCTACACCACGCGCGCTGAGTGCGACCTGATCGGACTGGGCGTGTCCGCCATCAGCAAAGTCGGCGACTCCTACAGCCAGGCCGTGCGCACCGTCAGCGCCTACTACCAGCACCTGGATGCCGGTCGCCTGCCCATTGAAAAAGGTTTCGAGCTGAGCCAGGACGATGTGCTGCGCCGTGACATCATCATGACGCTGATGTGCAGCGCACCGGTGGAGGTGGAGGCCGTCAACCGCAAGTACGGCATCGATTTCAATCGCTACTTTGCTGCTGAACTGGAACGCCTCAAACCCTATGAGGAAGCCGGGTTGATCACCATAGCCCCTGACGCGATCCGCGTCACCCCCAAGGGACGCTTGTTCGTGCGCGCCAGTGGCATGGTGTTTGACAAATACCTGGGTCAACCGACGACCTCGACCTATTCCAAACTGATCTAGCGTCTGCGCGGTTTGCGCTTCCGCGCCCGAGTCAAACGGGGAGCGTGGCCTTTGGATGAAACTGAACGGGTTGAACACCGGAGATCAGGCCGGTTCGTCCGCTGGCTTTTTGAACCAGGTCATGGAGCGTGACACCGTCCAGCACCTTCAGGTAGGCAGCCGTTGCAGCACCCAGCACATCTTCCAGAACACAGGCCGACGCATAGACGCAACGGTTGTTTTCCTTGTGAAAGCACTCTGCCATGTGGAAGTCGGTCTCCGTCTGGCGAACCACCGCACCAATGTTGATGTCCGCCGGCTCAAGACCCAACTTGAGTCCCCCGTTGCGCCCCCGCACGGTTGCCACGATGCCAATTTGACCCAGGTGGTGCACCACCTTGGTCAAGTGGTTCTTGGAGATGCTGTGCAGGCTGGCGATGTCCTGTATGGTGACCAAACGATCGCGGTTCACCGCCAGATACATCAGCGTGCGCAGCGCATAGTCTGTATAGGTCGTCAGTCTCATGTTGCCCCAGGCGCGCGTTGCAGTTGCTGAACCAATTCTATGTACGCCGCCACGGGTACTTCCTCGGCCCTGCGCTGTACGTCAAAGGTGCCGGCAAACTCCCTGGTCTCCAGCCAGCGGCCCAGCGTATGGCGCAGCAACTTGCGCCGCTGGCTGAACGCGACCTGGACCAGTTCGCTCAGAAGCGGCACATCCACAACCGGCGGCTCCGCCAGCGGCACCATGCGCACGACGGCGCTGTTCACCCGCGGTGGAGGGTCAAAACTCTCGGGCGGAACCAGCAGCACATTTTCCATCGCGTAGCGCCACTGCAGCATCACACTGAGCCGCCCAAATGCCGCGGTCGCCGGCTTGGCCACCATGCGGTCTATCACTTCCTTTTGCAGCATGAAGTGCTGGTCTTCAATCACATGCACTGCGTCCAGCAAGTGAAAGAGAATGGGCGTAGAGATGTTGTAGGGCAGGTTGCCGACCACCCGCAACTTGTCACCAGAAGCCTCATCCGGATTCTTGTTTGCTATCGAATGTATAGCGTTCCAGGTCGATTGCACGAGGGCAAAGTCCACTTTTAACACATCGGACTCGATGACTGTCAGGTGACCGTGGCTCCGCAACCGCACGGCCAGATCCCGGTCCAGTTCGATCACGGTCAAATGCCCCAGACGTTCGACCAGCGGCTGCGTCAGTGCGGCCAGACCAGGGCCGATTTCCACCATACGCTGCCCCGGCTTGGGACCTATTGCATCCACGATGGCATCGATGATGCCCCCGTCGGTCAGGAAATGCTGGCCAAACCGTTTACGCGCGATGTGCTTCATGGCGGACGTTACTGGGGTGGCTCGCGGAACTCCACAAAAGCCTTGCCCCGGATCTCCTGCGCCCAGGTGGCGAAGGCTGCTTCGTATCTGCTTTCCTTCAACTGGTTGCGAACCGACTCACGAATCTCACGCTGGCTCAGTTCAACCCGACGACGCTCCACCAACTGAATCAGGTGCACACCAAACCGGGAGACCACGGGGGCGCTGACCTGTCCTTCGGCCAGTCGGTTCATGGGTTCCTCAAATTCGGGCACAAAGGCACCAGCGCCAACCCAGCCCAGGTCCCCGCCCTGGGGTGCACTGCCATCTTCCGAATGCTCGCGGGCCAACGCCTGGAAAGTCGCAGTACCGGCCTCAATGCGTTTTTTGAAATCGGCAAGCCGGGCAATCGCCGCAGCCTGCGTCAACTGGGGACCAGTACGCAGCAAGATGTGCCGAGGGTGGCTTTGCACCACCGCCTTCGAAGGTGCAGCGGGAGCCCGTTTTTCGACTACTTTCAAAATATGAAACCCGGCTCCTGAGCGGACAATATCCGACACCTCGCCCACCGCCAGGTTTTGCGTCGCAGCCACAAACGCGGGCGGATACCGGTCGGCCCGGCGCAGCCCCATCTGGCCACCGTTGGCGCGGTCGGCAGCCGACAGCTCCTGAACCAAGGCCGCGAAATCCTCCCCCCCGCGCAAGCGGCCCAGCACTTTTTGCGCCTGCTGCAACACCGTGGCAGCCTGCTCGGCACTGGCTTTTTCCGGAAGCGACACCAACAAGTGGGCAAGGTTGATCTCCTGGGCCAGTGGGTCGGCATTGCCAGCCTGCTGGTCCGCGAGGAAACGGTCAATATCGGCCTCTGACACGCGGATGCGACCCTCCACATCGCGTTCGTGCAAACGCTGCAGCATCAACTGGTCGCGCAACTGGCTGCGGAACTTCGCCGGGCTGACACCATCCTTGGCTACTCGCGAACGCAACTCCGCCACATCAATCTGGTTTTGCCGCGCAATGGTCTGCTCTGCCTCGGCAATAGCGCCCTCATCGATACGGATACCCGACTCAACGGCCTCTTGCAGCTGTGCCCGCTCGTTGATCAGGCGCTCCAGCACCCGGCGGCGCAGTTCATCGGCGGGCGGCGCCACCTGGCGCTTTTGGGCAATGTCCTGCAGCACCCGCTGCATCGCGGTGCGAACCTCGTTGTTGGTCACCGGCTCGGAGTTCACCACCGCCACAATATAGTCCGCCTGCTGCACGGTCTGGGCATGCGCGCCAGACACCATTGCAGCGCAAAGAAAGCCAAGGACAGGTGTCCAGATTCGAAAATTCATGGTCTCTCAATCGTAGTTGCTAAAGCGGCTGGATGTGCCGCCCGAATTCCGTAGATTCTGGTAACGCGAAATATTCTGGGTCAGGCTTTGCACGGGATTTCCGCCCAGCCCCAGTCGGGTGAAACCGACAAACTCCAGCTGAAACATCACGTGCGTCGTGGCGGTGGAGTTGCTGGTTTGCGTGCGCTCCAGCACGACCCGGGCCAGCCAGCAGCCCGCATCGTACTCGACGCCCAGAACCGTGTCGACCAGCCGACGCTCGTTCAGACTGTAGTTCAGGCGGCCCACACTGTAGTAGCGCCCCTCGCCCTGGCCGCGACCAGCGCCCAATTCCTGGCCGGAGTCACCCCACAGGTTGTTCAGTGGCCACTGCCAACTAACGTCAAGCTGCTCGCTGACATCGCGCTGGAAACGGTACGCCGCATTGACCACCCGGTAGTTGCCGGGGTTGTAGCGGGCACCCACCGTCGAACGCACGGATTGGTCCGTTTTACCGTTGTATTGCACCGTCGAGTCCAATGACCAATGGTCCCGCACGTTGACCGACGCGCCCAGCATGACGTCACTGAAACCCGCCTGCGCCGGGGCGTTCGCGGGGTTCAGTGTCACCCGCTGCGTCTCAAAGCGCAGCCGCTGGGCCATGCCGAAGCGGGCCAGCTGGGCGCCCGTGTCTGCGTCCAGAAAGCGCGTGGTCATACCCAGGGTCAGCAGGTTGTTGTCCGATATCTTGTCGTGCCCAACAAAGGCATTTTCGGTATAGATGGTGGCAAAGTTGAAGTCATTGGCCGCCGTGTCGTAGTTGGGCAGCGCGCTCTGGTCACGGAACGGGGTGTAGACGTAGAACGCGCGCGGCTCCAGGGTCTGGACCAGGTTGCGCCCGAAAAAGCGGGTGTCCCGCTCAAACACCAGGCCACTGTCCAGGCTGACGGTTGGCACCACGCTGTCGGCAGATTGGGTGCCGCTGGCCAACGCGCTGTCGAACTGGTAGCCGGTCGCGTGCAATTGCACCTTGGGGGTGAAAAACCCAGCCGGCGCCAGCCAGGGCCGACTGACCTGGAGCAAGGCCACGGCGCGCTGCGTGTTGGGTTGCAGGGTCCTGCTGCGGTCGGCTTCAAACTGGGTAAAGTCGCCGTCGACCGACCAGTCGATCCCCAACACATTGGTCAGCGCATAGCGTGCCGTCAATTGGGGCACCCGATCATAGGGCGGCACGATAGGCGCGGTGACATCCTGCAGGGTTTGCCACTTGAGCAGCCGCACCGAACTGGAAAACGCACCCAGGCCCCAGTTGGCCGTCAACCCCGAGGGCAGCAGTCGCTGCGTCGTGGCCACACCCACGCTGGCGCTGGTACTGGCAATGGCGTTGGCATCCGCAATCGTGCTGTTGCCGGTGAAGTCCCGCCAGTAGTTGTCGTCACTGACCCGGTTTACGTTGGCGGCCAGACTGACCGGCCCCACCGGCGTGGCCACGACACCTTGGTGCAGGAAGGACAGCCCCCACCGGTCGGTGTCGGTCAGCTTGTCGCCAGGCATGTAGTTGGCTCTGGCGATGCCGGTATAGCCGGGCTCCAGGTAACGGAACTCGGCACCAAAATCGACGCCCCGGCGTGTCATCAGGGTTGGTGTGAAGGTGGCATCCCGGTTGGGTGCAATATTCCAGTAATAGGGCAACGTCACTTCGGCCCCGTTGTCGGCACCCCAACCGATGGTGGGGGGCAACAGACCTGATTTTCGCTTACCCGACAGTGGAAAACTGATGGCTGGAATGGGCAGCAAGGGTACGCCCTTGAAGCTCAGTACCGCCCCTTGTGCGACACCCACATCCTCGTCGTTGTCCAGGCTGATGCTGGTGGCCCGCAACACCCAGTCCGGCAACCATTCCGGGCCGGGTTTGCGCCGGCACGTGGTGTAGCTGGCATGGTGGACGACGGTATGGTTTTCGTCCAGAAAGTCGGCACGATCCGCCTGGCCCTGGCCATCACTTTTCAGAAAGTGGTAGCGCGGCTCGTTGAAGAATCCTTCGAAGGCTTCAACCTTGAGCTCCAGCAGCGGCCCTTCAAAAACGTCTCCCTTGCGGTTGATGCGAACGTTTCCGGAGGCCCTGGCCTGATCACTGGGCTGGTCATATTCCATGCGGTCGGCGCGGATCACGGTGCCGGCCTTGCGCAGCACCACGTTGCCTTCGACCACGGTGTCCAGGTCGGGCCGGCCCGACATGCGGTCGCCCATGATGAACACCGGGACCTTGGAGGTTTGCCCAGGTGGCAATGCCTCCTCCAGCAGGCCGGTGGACTTGAGCGAAAGGGCATCTGCGGGCGCCGGCCCCGTGCCCTGGGCGCATACCGAAGCACCCGCCAATCCGGCCGCCACGACCAGGCTGGACAGGGCCAGGCGCTGGCCCGGTAACCGGAAACTCAGGTCGCGCAGGGAAGCATGCATGGAACGTTGGGAAGGTTCAACACGGGACAGGGATTCAGCGCTAGGTGGCGTCAAAGGGGATAGTGTGGAGCGGCTTTGTAGAATGGATTATCCATGAGCCCAATCGCCAACACCCATCCGTCGGGATCTTCGAACCTGCCCCTGTGGACCGACCCCGACCGCCAGGCCTCCTTTGACATCTGGATTGCCAGCGTGCGGGACGCTCACCACCTGGATCTGGCGTCGGTGCGCCTGGCGTCTGCGGATGCGAGCTTTCGCCGCTACTTGCGCATCGATACAGCCCTGCCAAGTCCCGCGCGCAGCCTGATCATCATGGACGCGCCGCCGGATCTGGAAAACTGCGAACCGTTTGCACAGGTCGCCGACCTGATGGCCCAGGCGGGCCTGCGCGCACCCGACGTGCTGGCATGGGACCAGGTCCATGGCTTCATGCTGCTCACCGACCTGGGTGCGCAAACGCTGAAGCAGGTGATTCGCCCCGGCGAGCCACCACCGTTGAACTTGTACCTGGACGCCGTGGAGACGCTGATCCAGTGGCAACGGGCTTCGCGTGAAGGTGTACTGCCGGCGTATGACGCGCCGCTGCTGCTGCGCGAGATGGAGTTGTTTCCGCAGTGGTACATCGCCGCCCACCGCCAGGTCACACTGGATGTGGCGCAGCGCAAGACACTGGACGAAGCGTTTGCGAAGATTGTGGCGAACAACCTGGCCTGGCCCAGCGTCTATGTGCACCGCGATTTCATGCCCCGAAACCTGATGGTGCCGGATGTGGCCCCCACGCTCAGCGCTGGCGCACCATCCGCAACCCGGCTGGGCGTTTTGGATTTTCAGGACGCGGTGTATGGCCCCATCACCTATGACATTGCCAGCCTGATGCGCGACGCCTTTCTGAGCTGGGACGAGGACTTTTGCCTGGACGTCACCATCCGCTACTGGGAAAAGGCCCGCAAGGCCGGGTTGCCCGTGGGCAGCGATTTTGGCGAGTTTTACAAGGGCGTGGAGTGGATGGGCCTGCAGCGCCACCTCAAGGTGGCCGGCATCTTTGCCCGCCTGTCGCTGCGCGACGGCAAGCCCCAGTACCTGGCCGACACACCGCGCTTTATTGAATACATGCGGGCCACCTGCGGACGCTACATGGAACTCAAGCCCCTGTTGCGGCTGATTGAACGGGTCGAGGGCATTCCGGTGCCCACTGCCTATGCCTTTGGCAGGTCCTAAGCAAAATCAGCCGATAGCCCTCGTCAATACTGACCAAGTAGCTCCTAATTTTATAGCGCATCATGCCCCGTTTCTACTGCCCTGCCCCTCTGACCCGCGGCGCGCTGCTGGACCTGCCCGCGGGCGCCGCACGCCATGTGCAGGTGCTGCGGATGCAACCCGGTGACGCAATCACCCTGTTCAATGGCACACAGGGCCCGCAAGCCGGCAGCGAAACATGGAATGGCCTGGGCGGCGAATGGGATGCCACCATTACCCACATGGGCCGCAGTGAGGTCCAGGTGCAGGTGGGTGCGCACCATGCCGTGGAGCGCGAGGCCGGTGGCAGCGTGCACCTGGCCGTCGGCATGCCCGCCAACGACCGCATGGACTGGCTGGTGGAAAAGGCCACCGAGCTGGGGGTGGCCAGCATCCAGCCGCTGATGACCGAGCGCAGCGTGCTGCGCCTGTCCGGCGAGCGGGCCGACAAGAAGGTCGCCCACTGGCAAAGCGTGGCTGTTTCGGGCTGCGAGCAATGCGGCGGCAACCGGGTGCCCCACATATGGCCAGTGCAGACCCTGGCCGCGTGGCTGCAGGGCCTGCCGCCCAAGGGCCACCATGACACGCGCTGGCTGCTGTCCCTGGCCGATGGCGCCAGCCCGCTGAGCCAACACCTGGCCCACGGCGTGGCGGCGCACAGCAGCTTTCTCTCTGGCCCGGAAGGCGGACTCAGCGCCGCAGAGGAGGCCGCCGCCGCCGCTTGCGGCTTTGCGCCGGTCACGCTGGGCCCGCGCGTGCTGCGCGCCGAGACCGCGGCACTGACAGCGCTGGCGCGGCTGCTGGCCTAGAAGGTTCATCAGGGTTTATCCGCGTCTAGGTTGGCGCCCCAACTCTTGTGGGTGTGGGCATACTACAGTGCCGTCTTTGTCCAATTGCCAGGAGACTCTCTGTGATATCCGAATCCATGCGCAACACCGTCCGCGCCAAAGGTCTGGGGGCTTTGATGAAAGGCGCGGGTCTGGTCACCCGCTTCATCCCGATTCCGCAACCCACGCTGCTGGTCGGCCCCGGCTCCAGCGCGCGGCTGGGGCAGGCCATTGCAGGCTTTGGCCACCGCAAGATCCTCATCGTCACTGACAGCATCATCTCCAAACTGGGGCTGCTCAAAGGACTGACGGACGCATTGACCGCAGGCGGCGCGCACTTTGTCGTGTTTGATGAAATCACCGCCGATGCGCCGATTCCGCTGATCCAAAAGGGCATTGACTTCTACGGCGAACACGACTGCGACGCCATCGTGGCCTTTGGCGGTGGCTCCTCCATGGATGCCTCCAAGGCCATCGCCGTGGCGGTGTCCAACCCCAAGCCACTGAACCAGCTGGCCGGCTACCTCAAGGGCCTGCGCGCGCCGGTCAAGATCTACGCCGTGCCGACCACCGCCGGCACCGGCTCCGAAGTCACCGTGGCCGCCGTCATCTCCGACCCCGTGAACCACAAGAAGCTGGTCATCGTAGACCCGCGCATGGTGCCCAAGATGGCCGCCCTGGACCCGGAACTGATGACCGGCTTGCCACCCCACATCACGGCCGCCACCGGCATCGACGCGCTGACCCACGCCATTGAAGCCTTTGTCGGCAACTGGACCACCAGTTACTCGGACGGCATGGCCTTATCGGCCGTTGGCCTGATCTTCGAGAACCTGCGCACCGCGTACACCGACGGCAAGAACCTGGAAGCCCGCGAGAAGATGTCGCTGGCCTCCACCTACGCCGGTTTTGCCTTCACCCGCGCCAATGTGGGCTACGTGCATGCGATTGCCCACCAGTTTGGGGGCCTGTACCACACGCCCCACGGCCTGGCCAACGCCATCATGCTGCCCTTTGTGCTCAAGTACTCGCACTCGGCCATCGTCGGACGGCTGGCCTTGCTGGCGGTTGCGGCACGGGTCGGAACGCCGGGCGAAGACGACGAGGTGCTGGCCCAGAAATTCCTCGATGCCGTGGACCAGCTCAACCACGACCTGGGCATCCCGACCTTCCTGGCTGCCCTGAAAGAATCCGATATTCCCGCGCTGGCCAAAGCCGCCTGCCACGAGGCCCACACCGGCTACCCGGTGCCGCGCTACATGTCGCAGCAGGAATGCGAAGACCTGATCCGCAAGGCGCTGCCACCCAAAGTGGCCCCGGCTAAGCCGGCCCCCACAAAGGCGGCCCCTGCGAAAAAAGGGAAAAAGGCATAACGCCACAATGGGCGGTGGTAGTTGAAGCAACACGATTGAAACGAAAAAGAGGAGCGGTTGATGAAAAAAGTAGTAACGGTGACACTGGGTTCGTCCAAGCAGGACTTTGAATTCCAGACAGAATTTCTGGGCCAGTCTTTTTCGGTGCGCCGCATGGGCGCTGACCAGGACACCGGCAAGGCCTGGGAGCTGATGCGCCGCCAGCAGGCCACTGCCGACGCCATTGGCCTGGGTGAGATCAGCGACCACTACCACGTGGGCCTGCGCACCGTCGTCAACAAGGAAACCCAGCGCCTGACCAATGTCGTGACCCGCGTGCCTGTGACCACCGGCGCCACGCTGCGCCGCCTGTTGCAGGTGCGTGCGGTGCGTTACGTGCAAAAGGAGCTGGGGCACTACTTCAACAACAACCTGGTGCTGTTTCTCTCGGGCATGCGCAACTACGACATGGCCGTGGCCATGTCCGACTACACCAAGAACCTGAGCTTTGCCGACGCGCTGTTCCAGACCGGCGCACCCACGATGTTGGGCTCGTTGGAGCAGCTGGAGCTGTACGCCAAGGGCAGCAATTTCATGCTGTCGGGCAAGACCGGCCAGATGCTCGAAGGCGCGATGTCGGGCCTGAAGAACAAGTTTGTCGCGGACGTGGTGGTCAAGTCCCACGTCATCGTAGGCACCTTCGCCGAAATCAAGGCCGTGGGCAATGCCACCAACCTGGAAGGCAAGACCATCATCACCTCGGCGGTGGATGACCAGCGCATGGAGTTTTTCACAAAGTGCAAGGTCAACCTGGTGATCGACGTCTCGCCCAAGCTGTTCCCCGAAGTGGTGGGCATCAACACCCTCGAGGCCATGATCCTGGCCGCGCTGGAGAAGCCGCAAGAAGAAGTCTCCGATGACGACTTCGACGAAATCCTGACCGAGCTGGACATCAAACCCCGCCTGCTGCATCCCACCGGCAAGTTCCGCAACATCCGCCGCTTTGCGTTTGTCATCCACCCGCTGAGCCAGAACTACATCAAGAACGCCTTCCCCATCCCCAAGTCCACGCCCAAGTTCGTCATGGACAAGGTCGAGACGCTGGCGGCCCACATGCCGCCCATGGTGTATTGCAAGATGAGCAACATCGTCTCGCCCACCGGCGCCGAGGCCGAAGGCTGGCTGATCTCGGTCGGCGGTACGCCCAAGGAGATGCTGACGCGCAGCCCCGAGTTCACCTACCGCCGCCTGCTGCAGGCCTCCAAGATCGCCGAGAAGATGGGCGCGCAGATCATGGGCCTGGGCGCCTTCACCAAGGTGGTCGGCGACGCCGGCGTGACCGTGGCGCGACGCTCCAGCCTACCCATCACCACCGGCAACAGCTACTCGGCATCCGGCGCCCTGTGGGCCGCGGCCGACGCCATGCGCCGCATGGGCCTGGTGCACATCAACAAGCACAACAAGAAGGTTGCCGCCAAGACCATGGTGATCGGCGCCTCGGGCTCCATCGGCTCGGTCAGTGCACGCCTGTTGGCCATGTCGTTTGACGAGGTCTACCTGGCCGGGCGCACGCTCAGCAAGCTGGACGAACTCAAAGCCTCCATCCTGAAGGAAACACCGGATGCCAAGGTCTTCACCACCATCGACTACAACGAGTTGCTGGCCGACATGGACATGATCGTCACCTCCACGTCCGGCGCGGGCAAGGAGATTCTGGACATCATGCGGGTCAAGCCCGGCTGCGTCATCACCGACGTCGCGCGTCCGCTGGACCTGCCAGCCTCCGACGTGGCCAAGCGGCCCGACGTGCTGGTCATTGAGTCCGGCGAGATTGACCTGCCGACCAAGGTCAAGGGGCTCAAGAGCATTGGCCTGCCACCCAACGTCATCTACGCCTGCCTGGCCGAAACCATCGTGCTGGCGCTGGAAGGCCGCTTTGAAGTGTTCACCGTGGGCCGCGACACCGAGTGGGAAAAGGTCAAGGAGATCTACAAGCTGGGCCTCAAGCACGGCATGAAGCTGGCGGCCATCTCTGGCGTCAACGGCGTGTTCTCGGACGAAGACATCGCCAAGGTCGTGGCGCGGGCCAAGAAGGCGCGGTTGACCTGGAAAGATGGCGCCGCAACCAAGGGCAGCAAGCCCGTGGCCGCGAAGACTCCGGTAGCCAAAGCGCCCGTCAAAGCCCCGGCCAAACCAGCGACCAAACCAGTTGCCAAGGCAGCTGCCAAGAAGGCCGTCGCCCCCGCGAAAAAAGCCGCAGTCGTCAAGGCAGTTGCCAAAAAGGCGCCCGCGAAGAAGGCCGCAGCAAAACCTGTGGCGGTGAAGAAGAAGGCCGTAGCCTGATTTGAACCGCAACCTCTGGCTCCTGGCCCTGTGCCAGGGCCTCTTACTCACCAACAACGTCGCCTTCATTGCCATCAACGGCCTGGTGGGCTTGAGCCTGGCACCGTTTGCGTGGATGGCCACACTGCCCGTCATGGGCTATGTCGTGGGCGGCGCTTTAAGCACGCCGCTGGTGGCCCGCACGCAATCGCGCTATGGGCGGCGCACCTCGTTTCAGATCGGCCTGGCCGTGGCTTTCGCCTCGGTCTGTGCCGCGGCGTGGGCCGTGGCCGACAAGAATTTCTGGTTGCTGGTGGCAGCCACCGTCGTTGCGGGCTACTACAGCGCCAATGGCCAGCTGTACCGCTTTGCCGCCGCGGAGCTGGTGCCAGTGCCGCAACGCGAACGCGCCGTGTCGCTGGTGCTGGCCGGTGGCCTGCTGGGTGCCATTGCGGGGCCCAACCTGGCCGCGCGCTCGCGCAGCCTGCTGGACGTGCCGTTTGCCGGCGCCTACGTGGTGCTGGCCGGTGTCGCCCTGCTGGCCATGGTGTTGATGGCCTTTGTCCGCTTCCCGCCGCACGTCAGCGCCTCGGCCGGTGCGAGTAGTGGCCGGCCGCTATCGGAAATCATGCGCCAACCGGTCTTCGTGGTGGCCTGCATCAGCGCGGCCCTGGGCTATGGCGTCATGAACCTGTTGATGGCGGCCACCCCGCTGGCCATGCAGCAGTGCGGGCTGTCGTTTGACGACGCGGCGCTGGTGCTGGAGTGGCACGTGATCGGCATGTTTGCGCCGGGATTTTTTACCGGCAGCTGGATCAAGCGCTTTGGCGCGCTGCCGGTCATGGGCGTTGGCGTGGCGCTGAACCTGGCCTGCATCGCCATCGCGCTGTCGGGCGTGGAATTGCACCAGTTCGGCATCGCGCTGTTCCTGCTGGGCGTCGGCTGGAACCTGCTGTTCACCGGCAGCACCACACTGTCTATGGCGGCCTACCGCCCCGAGGAAAAAGACCGGGCACAGGCAGCCATCAATTTCTGCGTGTTCGCCGTGATGGCATTCACGTCATTCGCGTCGGGTGCACTCATCACCACCCAAGGCTGGACCTTGTTGAACTGGGGCTCCCTGGTGCCCGTGGGCTTGACCGCGCTGGCATTGGTGTGGCTGGGCAGCAAATCACGCCCAGGTGTTGTGCGCGGATAGTCTCGTAGGCCGGCTGAGTTTCCGACTACTCCGAAACAGTCGAACCATTCGGGTTGACTGACCCACTACGGCAGACCACAGTTCGGAACACTTCAACTTCGGTCGCGATTTCTCTGGCTGGGCGTTTCTGCTTCTGGGTCTCCTTGCCCTTTACCAGTACAAAATCTCTGGCCCAACGATAGTGTTCGTCGTAGTAACGAACATGAAAGGCTATGTCCGGACAAGAGAGCGAGAGAGTCTTAAGGATTGGTTTGGGATAAGTGCCCGCAGTGACGAAGCTTATCGCCACGCGTTCGTGCTCCTGAGAGACGCGAACCTCGTCTGCATTCCACTTGGTTCCCCAGTGTTCTGAACACCAGCCACACCAGTCTCCATGGCCGTACTTGGCAACATTCTCGTAATAGGCGCGCGCTGGCAACAGGTACATGTCGGCGCAGTCGAACGACTGTAAACACTTGATGACCTGCTCCCGAGACTCCAGCGGGAAGGGGAATCCGAACTCCTGAGCTGGTGCCTTGAACATCCATCGCGCCGACTCAAGCCTCCAATCACCGTAGAGGGCTGCGTAACCTGTCTCGACCGCACTGCTGGACTCAATCTGCAGTTCTGATGGCATCGGGTCAATGGTGTTGAAGTCAAAGGTACCGGCTACAAGATGCTTGGTGCTGAAGGCCGTCAGCGCATCTGTGGGACCCGAGAGTTCAATCAGGGAAGTGACGTAGTCCGCCATGGTGTTGGTGCGATTGTGTGGACTCACGAGGTTGCAAAAAAACTATGGCGAATGTCACGGCAGCTGGAGTTTTGAGTGCGCCCCAAACCCTGCCGCCACCACCTCACCGCAACCGCGCAATCATCAAAATTGATAGCAAACAATCCAAATTCCACGAGGGCTAGAGGCAGATTTCATTCAGAACCGCGCATCCAGCCAGCGCTTCAGCTCGGCAAACACCGGCGCGGCGTCCAGTTCGTTGAAGATCTCGTGGTACAGGTCGTCAAAGCACTTGGCTGTCACCACCTGCTGGGGTGCAGCCGCTGCGAAGTCACGGCTGCCCTGCGCATTGAGCAGGTGGTCGTCTCCGGCGTACAGTAGGAGCGTGGGCACCTTCCACTGGGGTGCCAGGGCCAGGGTTTGCGGGCCGGCCTGTGCGATGAAGCGGGCCAATCGCGCCGAGATGCGGTCGTGCACCAGTGGATCGTTGCGGTAGGCGGCGACCACGGCCGGATCGTGCGAAATGTATTGCGGCTGGACGCCGTTACCCACGCGCAGATTGGGCGCGACCTTGGGTAGCACAGCGACCAGCAACTTCTGGAAACTGTTCATGCCCGCGTTCAGCGCCGGTGACGACATGACCAGGCCATCCACCGGCCGGATGCCCAGCGACACGAAGCGGCCGGCGACCAGGCCGCCCATGCTGTGACCCAGCACGATCAACGGCATCTGCTTACTCATGCGGGCACGGGTGCTGTCCACAATGTCGGCCAGATCGTCGAGCAGACGCGTGTCGGTGGGCAGGCTACCACGGGCGCCGCCGGACTCGCCGTGGCCGCACTGGTCGTAGCCGCGCACCGCAAACCCCCATTCATTGAGCTGGCGCGCCACGTGCTCGTAGCGCCCGGCATGTTCCCCCAGACCATGGACCAGCACCACGACACCCCGCAGGGGCACGCCGGGCTCCAGCGGCCAGTCCTGGATGACGACGTTGTCGCCATCGCTGGCAACAAAGGTGGAGAGTGTGGATTCCGCAGTCATGCTTCGGTTCAGGGAAACTGGGCGATGACGTGGGCCACCGCCGCGGTCAGCTTCTTGGCATAGGGAATGTGCAGAAACTCATTCGGCCCATGGGCATTGCTCTTGGGGCCGAGCACGCCGCACACCATCATCTGCGCGGCCGGAAAGCCCTTGGACAGCATGTTCATCAGCGGGATGGTGCCGCCCTGGCCCACATAGCCACAGGGTGCGCCAAAGTGGGTCTGCGACGCCGCGTTCAGCGCGTCTTCAAACCACGACGCAGTGTCGGGCGCGTTCCAGCCGGTGGCGCTGGACAGGCCTTCGAACGTCACCCTGGCCTGGTAGGGCGCGTTGTCTTCCAGCAAGGTCTTCAGCTCCTGCACGGCAGCGGCGGCTTCCACCAGCGGTGGCAGGCGCAGGGACAGCTTGAAGGCGGTGTAGGGGCGCAGCACATTGCCGGCGTTTTTCATCTCGGGGAAACCATCGGCGCCGGTCACGCTGAGCGTGGGCAGCCAGGTGCGGTTCAGCAAGGCCTGCAGCGGGTCAGTGGTGGTGGGCAGCGCAAAGGCGGTGGCGCCGCCGCAGTCGTAATGGGCCCACGGGAAACGCTTGTAGATTTCGTCGCCCAGGATGGCGGCCGTAGCCTTGGCCTGGCTAAGCCGGTCGGCCGGCACCTCGCAGTGGAAGCTGGCCGGCAGCAGGCGCCCGGTGGCGCTGTCTTCCAGACGGTCCAGCACCTGGCGCATGATGCGAAAGCTCGATGGCACCAGGCCCGACGCATCACCCGAGTGCACGCCTTCGGTCAAAATTTCCACCTTCAGCACGCCACTGGCCATGCCGCGCAGGCTGTTGGTCAGCCACAGCTGGTCGTAGTTGCCGGCACCGGAATCCAGGCAGACCACCAGTGCCACCTCGCCCAGGCGCGTCTTCAGCACGTCGATGTAGGGCAGCAGGTCGTAGGAGCCGCTTTCTTCACAGCTTTCGATCAGGCCGACGATGCGCGGATGCGGCACGTTCTGGGTCTTCAGGGTCTGGATGGCGGCTATTGCCGCGTAGGCCGCATAGCCATCGTCGGCACCGCCGCGCCCATACAGCTTGCCGTCGTCAATCTTCGGCGTCCACGGCCCCAGGTCGTTGCGCCAGCCCGAAAACTCAGGCTGCTTGTCCAGGTGGCCGTACATCAGCACGGTCTGCGTGGAGCCGAGCTTGGTGGCCGGCACCTCAAAGAACAGCACCGGGGTGCGCCCGGGCAGGCGCACCACTTCCAGCACCAGCCCCGTCACTTTCTGGGCCTCGATCCAGGCCGCGGTGTTGCGCACCACGGTGTCGAGGTAGCCGTTGGCGGCCCAGTCGGCATCGAACATCGGCGACTTGGCGGGGATTCGGATGTAGTCCTGCAACTGGGGCACGATCTGGTCGTCCCACAGCGTGCTGACCTGGCTCAGGGTGTGTGCCGCATTGAGCACGGATGGGGGGATACGGGCATTCACGGGTTTCTCCTGCAGCATGCCATGCCATGGTGGCAAGCAAAGCGCCATCATGCCACGGCTTGGGCCGGCATGTACCCGGTTGGGCAGGCCGCAAAAGCTTGCTACAGTGGTGATTACTTTTTCACTGGAGTCCTCCAATGGTTATTGCACTGTCCCGGCACCATTTCACCAAAGTAACCCGTAGGCTGGCGCTCAGCGCGGCCGTCGCGGCCCTGTGCCTGGGCAGCCTGGCACAGGCGCAGACCGGCACCGTCAAACTCATGGTGGGTTTCCCGCCCGGCGGTGGCACCGATGCCATTGCCCGCACGCTGGCCGACAAGCTCAAAGACCAGTTGGGCGTACCGGTGGTGGTGGAGAACAAGGCCGGCGCTGGCGGCCAGATCGCGGCGCAGACGCTGAAGGCCGCAGTGGCGGACGGCACCACGCTGTTTCTGTCGCACGACCACACCATCTCCATCCTGCCCCTGGTGGTGAAGAACCCCGGTTTCGAACCGGCACGCGACTTTGTCGCCGTGGGCGGTTTTGCCACCTTCGTCAACGCCCTGGCGGTGTCGGGCGGCACCCCCGCCAAGTCCGTGGCCGAGTATGTAGCCTGGGTGCGCAGCCAGGGCGCGGGCAAGGGCACGGTCGGTGTGCCGGCACCGGCCTCGGTGCCTGAATTCCTGGTCAAGATGGTGGGCCAGAAATACCAGCTGGACCTGCAGTCCGCACCCTACCGGGGCAGCGCGCCCATGATGGGCGACATGCTGGGCAACCAGATTGCAGCTGGAACCGGATCGATTCCGGACTTCATTGAAAACCACAAGGCCGGCAAGATCCGTGTCGTCGCCGTCATGGGCAGCGCGCGCCAGGCCATCCTGCCCGATGTGCCGACCTTCGCCGAGCTGGGGCTCGCCGGGTTTGAGGACCTGCCGTACTACGGCATTTTTGCCCCTGCGGGCACACCACCGGCCACCATTGAAAAGCTCACCGCCGCACTGGCCAATGTCGTGGCACTGCCGGACGTGCGCGAACGCCTGACCGCCATGGGCCTGAGCGTGGGTTACATGACACCGCAACAGCTGACAGCCCGCGAGCAGGCCTACAGCCAGTCGTGGTCACGCATCATCAAAGCCACTGGATTTGTGCCGCAGTAGGGTGGTAAGCCCCCACGCTTGCCACTGCCCCGGCATCGGCTTGCAAAGCCGAGGACGCAAGTGATGCGCTACCCCCCGAAGGGGCCGCATTTTGCCTTGGGGCGGCCCGGCGGCAAAACCTAGGCCGCCGCCGGTGCGGTTTTCCGGGCGACGGTCTTGCGGCGGGGTTTGGCCGGTTTCGTGCCCACTGCGGGCAGACGTGGCGCCTTTCCCACGGCGGCACGGGGTTTGCGTCGGGTTGTGCTTTGCGCCAATGCCAGGTATTGCTGGAAGCTGTCACGCAGGCATTGGGCCAGGACCTCGGGGTCGGGCAATTGTTCGTAGCAGGCGGTGAACGACACCACGATGGTGTCGTTGTAGCCGGTGACCGAAAACACCAGGCCCATGCCGTCGGAGATCGGCATGATGGCCGACAAATAGGTCAACCGCGCACCCTGCAAATACAGGGGGACGCGTGAGCCCGGCACGTTGGTGATGGCGCAGTTGGCCAACGGCGCCCAGTCGCCCAGCAGGGCGGAGGCCGAACGCAGCATCTTGCTGGTTGCGGCGATGGCCAGCGACGGCGCCTGTTGCGCCAGGCTGGTCAACTCGCGCGCGCTGATGGCCTGCGCCATGACCGCTGACGACGAACTCGCGGCCTGAATGGCAACCAGTCGCTCCACGGGGTCGGCAATATCGGTACCCAATGCCACCCGCACCCACGAGAAGCTGGTCTCGGGGTCTGACTCCAGATCGCTGTGCACGGCGATCGGTGCTGCGGCGACTAGGCTGCTCTGCGGCAATTCGTCCTGCTTTTCCAGGTAGCAGCGCAGGCCGCCGGCGCAGACCGCCAGCACCACGTCATTGACCGTGGCATGGGGCGCCAGGGCCCGGATCGATTTGAAGTCTTCCAGCGCAAAGCGGCGCGTCTCGAACACCCGGTGCGGTGAGACCTCGGTATTGAAGCGGGTCACGGGGAAGGCGTGGGGCTGACCCAGGATCTCTCCGGCAAAGGTCTTGGCCGTGGATTTGAGCGCGGTCCAGCCGGCGCTCAAGGGCTGCGCCATGCGCAGTGGAAAGGTCACGAAATTCAGGCCAGCCAGCCAGAACAGCTGCAGATTGCCTGGCGCCGTTTCGGGAAACCACGGAGCGGCGGGCGGCGGCGGCGCGGCGGCCGGCGACAGGTCATGCAGCAGTTTGGTGATCTCGTTGCCCTTTGCCACGTCGATAGCCGCATGGTGAATCTTCAGCAACACGGCAAAGCTGCCCACCGGCAGGTCCAGAAAACTGTCCAGCCCCTCGATGACGTACATCTCCCAGAGTGGACGCTGCCGGTCCAGCGGGCGGGCATGGATGCGCGCCGACTGGATGCAAAACTGGCGCCAGTCGCCCGGCTTGGGCAGGGCGATGTGGCGCACGTGGTACTCGATGTTGAAGTTTTCGTCCTCGATCCAGTACGGGTAGTCCAGATCCATCGGGACGCGCAATACCTTCTCGCGAAAGTTGGGCAGCTGCTCCAGACGGCTTTCGACGTGGGCCTTGATCTGCTTGAAGCGGACCACGCCCCCTGGCGCCGTGGACTGGTCATAAATGTGCACCAGCGTGACGTTGGAGTTGGCGTGCGCCGTGTCGGAATAGATGAAGGCTGCGTCGTGTTCGCTCAGTTGGCGCATGGTGGTCTTTCTGGAGTCAGGTCGCGGCGGGCGCGGTGCTGTCGGGCACATTCCCCGTGGTCACGCTCAACACCCGCGCCAGCAGCCCCTGCGGGGAAAACGGCATCCATTCACCTTCGGGCTGTGCCAGCCGGTCCGCCACGATGGACAGGACAATGCCATTGAAGCCCAGGCCGATGTGGCTGCCAGGAACCTGGATGTTTTCATGCAAGGCCGGGTCGCCATCGATGGTGGCTTCCTGGGGTGGCACGACACCGTCGGACAGCGAGTACAGGCAGCTGGTGGGAATCGCGAGCCGGCGGCGCTCGCGCATGGCCTTGGCCCGGGGTTGCATCATGTGGGCCGACGCCCCCAGGCGGTGGGACACCAGGCGGTACAGCGCCTTGACGGCCGTGGGCGACTGGCTGCCGGACTGGGCATCCACGCTGACGGGGCTTCCCAGCGTGATGATGGAGCGCACACATTCGAGCGTGCTTTGGGCGCCGTACAGTGAAAAAACGCCGCCGAGGCTCCAGCCCACCAGGCTGACCTTGCGCCCGGTGATGTGGTGCAGGTAGCGAATTTTCTGCGGCAGGGCATTGGCGTGTTTGCTGCGAAAGCCGACATTGCGTCCCAACCCCCACATGTGGACGTCGTAGCCTTTGCTCTGCAAAAACAGTTTCAACGCAATCAGGCTCGTCTCGCTGGCCATGAAGCCCGGCACCAGCAGCACCGGGTGTCCATCACCCTGGGGCGCCTCCATCAGCAGCGGCAGCGAGGCCGGCAATAAGGCCATTTCCAGCAGACCGCGACCCTCCATCAGCGAACTCAGCGCATGCGGTGCTCCGACATGGGCGTGGCGAACGACGGGGAGGCGACGGGGCATGGGACAGGCTCCAGGATAAGAACGGTGGTAACGGTTTACAGTCTAAGACGAATTGGCGGCGCATTGTTTAGGAGACTAGCCTAATGCGATGCATAGGAGACACCCCCAAAAGGGGTTTGCGGCTAGATCTGCGCGTCAATGCCAACGTCCGTTTCATGTGGGGCCACCAGCGGCAGACGAATCAGGAATTGCGTGCCCACGCCCAGGCTGGACTCCACGGCCAGCGTTCCCCCCAGGACCTTTTTCACCAGATTTTCCACAATCGTCATGCCCAGACCGGTTCCGCCCCGTCCGATCTTGGTGCTGAAAAAAGGCTGAAAGAGTTGCGCCAGCAGCGCCTGTGACATGCCGACTCCGTTGTCCGCAATGTGCAACGTGACCCACCCTCCCTCGGGTTGCGCGCTGATGCGAACACAGCCGTCCGTGCGGCCGTCAAAAGCGTGCAGGTAGGCGTTATTGATTAGATTGATCACGACCTGCCCCAGCGCACCGGGAAAACTGTCAAATGCAATGTCCCGCGCAACGTCCACCTCGACCCGGTGCGGGTAGCGCTTGAGACTGGGGCTCAAAGTATCCAGCACTTCCTTGACCACGTCCGCCAGGTCAAAGCTGCGCCGCTGTTCGCTGGCCTGGTCAGCCGCCACCTGTTTGAAATTCTTCACCAGGGCCACCGCACGGTGCAGGTTGCGCTCGATCAGGTCACTGCCTTCCCGGACCTCCCGCAAAAAGGCGCTCAGGTCCGAGCGCTTGAGCTGCCCCGTCTCGGCCAGGCTCTGCACCCGCTTGGCCATGTCGGCACAGGTGCTGGCGGTGATCAGGCTGTTGCCCAACGGGGTATTCAACTCGTGGGTCACACTGGCAACCAGGGTCCCCAGGGTTGCCTTGGCCGCGCTTCGGGCCAGCGCCTCCTGCGACTGGTGCAGGGTTTGCATGGCGGCGCTCAATTGGGCCGAGCGCTCTTCGACACGCTCCTCCAGAGTCTCGTTGATGTCCCGAATCCGGTTTTCGGCCCGCTTGCGTTCGGTGATATCCAGGTAGGTGGACACCATGCCGCCGTCGGGCGTGGGCCTTCCCATGATTTCGAGTGTGACCCCATCACCGGGGCGGGTACGCTCAAAGTGGTGGGGCAGGAATTGCTTGGCGATTTCTATGCGCGCACGCGCCAGTTCCTCCACATCGCCCGGGCCGTACTCGCCGCGCTCGGCGTTGTAAAACGCCAATTGCTCGAACCCGACGCCCGGTCGACACAGCTCCGCGGGCAATTCCAGCAGTTCACCAAACTTCTGGTTGCACAACTCAATCTTCAGATCGGCATTGATGAAGCTGATGCCCTGGTTGACATTGCTGATGACCAGCTCCAGCAGCGCGGCCTTGCGGGCCAGTTCGGCCTCCCGGTGGCGCAGCTCTGCGGTGCGCGCCTCGACGCGCAGTTCGAGTTCGGCACTGAGTTCGCGCAGGGCCTGTTCACGCTGGCGCGGGATGGTGACGTCGGTATAAGTGGTCACCATTCCACCCAGGGTCAGGGGGTGGCCACTGACCTCAATGATCGAACCGTCGGGGCGCATCCGCTCAAAGCGGTGGGCCAGGAACTTTCTGGACAGTTCCAGCCGCTGGCGCACCTGATCCTCGACATCGCCGGGGCCATATTCCCCCTGCACAGCGTTGTACCGCAGGGCGTCCTGCATGGTGGCCCCCGGTCGGCACAGGGCATCGGGGAAACCCAGCATTTCCTGGAAGCGCCTGTTGGCCGCGACCAGGACCAGGTCGCGGTCAAACACGGTGAAACCGATATCGAGTTGATCCAACCCTTCTGCAAGGAGAGCCAGTGTGTCACCAGAGCCCAGTTCAATTGCCATGCACGCTCCCGACCTCTTCGTTCCAATGGAGCTTGCCAGTCTACGCCTGTCCCACCTCCGCCCAAAGGGAATCCTGCAATCGCCCCGGCGCGCAGTTGCGGGAATACCCTAGCGCGCCCCTATAGGATTTTTTTGATAAGTGGTTGATATTGTGCAAACCAAACAACAAAGGAGACTTGCATGCCCATCCGTTCCACCCTCAAAACCCTGTTCGTTGCAGGGACCACGTCTTTTCTCATGGCAGGGCTCGCCTTTGCGGCGGACCAGGGCACAGCGGCGGAGGCTGAGGCCATGGCCAAGAAAGCCGTGGCCTTCATCAAGGCCAACGGTCCCGAAAAAGCAGCAGAAGAGTTCACCAACGGCAAGGGCTTCAAGGACCGCGATCTGTACATCAGCTACCTGGACTTCACCGGCAAAATGTTGGCGCACGGCAGCAACCCCAAGCTGGTCGGCAAGGACCTGATCGACCTGAAAGACCCCGAAGGCAAGTTCATGGTGAAGATGGCCATCAATGTGGCCAAAACCAAGGGACGCGGTTGGACCGAGAACTACAAGTTCAAGAATCCGACCACGGAAAAACTGCAGGAAAAGGCCATGTATGTGGAACGCGTGGGCGACACCTATGTGGGCGTAGGCATCTACAAATAGCCAGCGCACAGCGCCAACCGCCGCGTCAGGCAGCCCCGATCAGCCTTGCCGCCAGCCCCGCCAGACCACAAACTGCAATAACGGGAATCACCCCCGCCTTGTAGCGCAACAGTGCCACCGCGGCCGCAGCGGCCAGCAGCAACGCCAGCCAATCCACATTCAAGGGAAATGTGGCACCAGCCCTCGTGGATGTTGCGATGTGCGCTATAAAAAACAGAGCAAGACTGGCGATCACCCCAACGACCGCCGCGGTGATGGCGGTCAGCGGCGCGGTCAGGTGCAGTTTGCCGTGGGTGGATTCCACGAGCGGGCCACCGGCCAGGATGAAGATGAAGGACGGCAGGAAGGTGAACCAGGTCACCACCGTAGCGGCCAGCGCCGCGCCCAGAAACTGCGCGTCCGGCCCCAGCACCTCTTTGGCCCAGCCGCCGACAAAGCCGACGAAAGCCACGACCATGATCAGCGGCCCGGGCGTGGTCTCTCCCAGTGCCAGGCCGTCAATCATCTGCACGCCGGTCAGCCAGCCAAAGTGCTCGACCGCACCCTGGTAGACGTAAGGCAACACGGCGTAGGCGCCGCCAAAGGTCAGCAGCGCGGCCTTGGTGAAGAACCAGCCCATGTGCGCCAGCGTGCTGTCCCAGCCCTGGGTGGCCACCAGCGCACCCATGGGCAGTAGCCACAGCGCGGCGCCCACCACCACCACGGCGGCCAGGCGCGTGGGTGACCAGCGGGCATGGGGCGGCGTGGGTGTGGTGTCGCCGATCAGCCAGTCCATCTCTCCGGGCTGCAGTGTCACGGACTGGGCCGCGCCATGGCTGCCAGCACCGGCAAACTGCTTGGGCGCCCAACGCGAGCCCAGCCAGCCAATGAGCGCGGCACTCGCCACGATCCACGGGAACGGTACGTTGAACCCATAGATCGCTATGAAGCTCATAGCTGCAACCGTCCAGAGCACGGGGGCTACCGTCGGTTTCTTCAAGGTTTTGGAGCCGATACGGTGCACCGCCTGCAGCACGATGGCGGCCACCGCAGGCTTGATGCCATACAGCACACCCGCCACCCACGGAACATTGCCAAAGGCGACGTAGACCCAGCTCAGGCCAATCAGCAGGAGCAGCGAGGGCAGCACAAACAGCGCGCCCGCCACGACACCACCCCAGGTGCGGTGCATCAGCCAGCCAATGTAGGTAGCCAGTTGCTGCGCCTCGGGGCCGGGCAACATCATGCAATAGTTCAGCGCGTGCAGGAAGCGGGACTCCGAGATCCAGCGCTTTTCGTCGACCAGCTCGCGGTGCATGATGGCAATCTGCCCAGCGGGGCCGCCAAAGCTGATGAAACCGAGCTTGAGCCAGAAGCGAAAAGCCTCGGCAAAGGAGACGGCGCGTGTTGCGGCGGGCGGCTCTGCGCTCATGCCGGAGCTCCCACCATGGTTTCGGGTTTCCAGTTGTGGGGCTCGTCCTGCGCGGCGACACGGTCGCGGCACCAGGCGTAGAGCGCGTCGTACAGCGGCATGGCGGCTGCGAGCATGGCGTGGTCGTCCTGCGCGTGCAGGCGCGACAGACCCAAGGAAAAAGCCAACAGGCCGGCGGACTGTGACGACAGGGATAGGCAGTCGGTATCGGCCCCACGCACGATGGTGGCCAGCAGATTCAGCGCGGCATCAGCCAGGTCAAAGCCCAGCAACAGGGCGTCAAAGCTGCACAGTTCGCCCACATGGGACACCGATGCGCCGGGAATGTCATAGGCCACGGCCCCCAGCGTCTTTGCTTGCGCCAGCACCTGGCTGGTGGGCACATAGAAGAACGCGGCACGGGGATCGATGAAGCGGCGGATCAGCCAGGGACAGGCGATGCGGTCGATCTTGGGCCGCTCGCGCGTGATCCAGCGCGAAGGCTGCTCGCCGGTCACGCCCCAGTCGGCGCGCTTTGCAAAGCTCAGCGCTGGCCAGGCGCGCCGCTGCGCAATGGCCTGCGGGTCGTCCACGCCGTCCTGACCGCCTGTTATGCCGCCAGCCACGGTGTGGGCCTGCCATCCGGCGGCCTGTAGCGTGGCTGCGGCCTCCTCGCTGACATTGTGGCCGTACACGCAGTAGACAAAGATCTCGCGCGGCGCATGGGATGCGGCAAAAGCAGCGACGTCCTCGGGTGCGCAGCGCTGCGCACCTGCCAGCAGGCGCGGGCTTTCGTCAAAGCGCGGTTGGCGGCGCACGTCCAGAACCAGCGGGGTGTCGGCGCGGCCGAAGCGGGCGTTAAAGGCCTCTGGGGAAACGGAAAGAATAGACGGATTGAGGGTGTCCACGGATTACTCCTGTTGCGTTACCAGCAATTGGATGGGACACCATCTTTGGAGCCAGAAGGCCCGACACCGGGGAGCTGACACCCCGATGGGCGCACTGTAGCACAGGCCCATGGCGGCGGGAAAACCCCATGTGCGCCACCCTCGACAGGACGGTCTTCCATGACTAAGATCAATTTCCACATTGAAGGGGATCACATGAACCGATGGGTCAAACGCGTGGGATTGGGTATTGCGTTGCTGCTGGTGCTGGGTGTCGCCATTTTGTTGTTTGGCAGCATGCTGGGTGAGCAAAAGCGCCAACGCACGGTGGACATCGCGGTTCAGCCCGTGGCGTGGGCCACCGACCCGGAAGGAATAGCGCGGGGCAACTACCTGTTTCGCTCGCGCGGCTGCGCCGACTGCCATGGACAGGATGGCGCCGGGCGCGAATTCATCAACGACGGCAAGGGCATGCGCCTTGCCGGCCCCAACATCACACCGGGCGGGCCGGCTGGCCGCTACACGGCGCAGGATTGGGTGCGCGTCATCCGCCATGGCGTGAAGGCCGATGGCCACGCGGCCTTCATCATGCCCAGCGAGGACTACAACCGCTTCACCGACGCGGACGTCGCCGCCATCGTCGGCTACGCGCGCACGCTGGCGCCCCGCACGGGCGGCGCGGCCGTCATCGAATTGCCATTGCCGGTCATGGTGCTGTATGGGCTCGGAGCCATTCGGGACGCGTCAGAAAAGATCGACCACAAACTGCCCGCAGCCCAACCGGTGGCTGCGGCTGTCAACGCCGAGCACGGCGCCTACGTCGCCAATATGTGCATTGGTTGCCACGGCCCCGGATTGTCGGGGGGCAGCATTCCCGGCGGCCCACCCGACTGGCCGGCCGCCGCCAACTTGACGCCGGGCCAGGGCAGCGCCATGGTGCGCTATCCCGACGCCCAGACCTTTGTCACCATGCTGCGCGGGGGCAAGCGCCCCGACGGCAGCGCGATCAAGGTTATGCCGTTTGATTCGCTGCGCGAATTGAACGACACCGACGCACTGGCGCTGTATGCGTTCCTGAAAACCGTTCCGGCCCGCACGGCGGGCCAGCGCTGAGGCCCGGTCACAGCCCGGGCGCGCAGGCTACACCGGGTCGCGCGGCAGCGCGAGTTTGTAGACCGAGGTGCCGGCACGCAGATTGGGCAGGAAGCGCACGGTGTGTCCGCCCTGCAGGCCAAAGCTGTCCCGCACTTGCAGGCCGTTGCGCACCGCCAATGCAGCGAGATCGGCGTGGGTGCCGACGCGGATGTTGGGCGTGTCATACCACTGGTAGGGCAGGCGCTTGGTCACCGGCATGCGGCCCTTGAGCACGCTGAGGCGGTTCGGCCAGTGGGCAAAGTTGGGGAAGGCGATGATGCCCACGCGGCCCACGCGCACGGTCTCGCGCAGCATGACCTCGGCATTGCGCAGATGCTGCAGCGTGTCGATCTGCAGCACCACGTCAAAGGACGCGTCGTCGAACATCGCCAGGCCTTCGTCCAGGTTCAGCTGGATGACGTTAACGCCACGCTGCACACAGGCCAGCACATTGGCGTCGTCAATCTCCACGCCGTAGCCGGTGCAGCCGCGGGTCTTCTGCAAGTGGGCCAGCATGGCGCCGTCGCCGCAGCCCAGGTCCAGTACGCGCGAGCCGGGTGGCACCAGTTCGGCCAGGGCGTGCATGGTGTGGATGTCCGTCATAGTGGTGTTGCCCCCACGCTTGTCGCTGCGCGTACTGCGCTGCCCCCCAAGGGGGCCGTGCCTTGCTTGGGGCGGCCCGGCGCGGCGGCGCCCTCCTTTGCCATGCTATCGAAATAAGAGCGCACCACGCCCATGTAGCGAGGGTCATCGAGCAAAAAGGCATCGTGCCCGTGGGGCGCGTCGATCTCGGCGTAGCTGACGTCGCGCTGGTTGTCCAGCAGGGCCTTGACGATTTCGCGGCTGCGCTTGGGGCTGAAACGCCAGTCGGTGGTGAAGCTCACCAGCAGGAACTTGCAGGTGGACCGCTTCAATGCCTGGCTCAGGTCGCCGCCAAAGGCACGGGCCGGGTATACGGCGCCGATTTCCCCGTGGTTACCGTTGAAGACTGGGTTAGCG
>JAUSNJ010000003.1 GCA_030645355.1 Rhodoferax sp.
ATCCCCGTCATCAGCCCGATTGGTTTTGGCGACAACAACGAAAGCTACAACATCAATGCCGACGTGGTGGCGGCCAAGCTGGCCACCGTGCTCAAGGCCGAAAAGCTGCTGATGCTGACCAATATCAGTGGTGTGCTGAACAAGGCCGGCGAACTGCTGACCGACCTGACGGCGCGCCGCATCGACGAGCTGTTTGCCGACGGCACGATCTCTGGCGGCATGCTGCCCAAAATCGCCGGCGCACTGGACGCGGCCAAGAGCGGCGTCAACGCCGTGCACATCATCGATGGCCGCGTGCCCCACGTGCTGTTGCTGGAAATTTTGACGGACCAGGCCTTTGGCACCATGATCCGCTCGCATTGAGCGGACACAGGAGGCCCATTTCATGCGACTCTTATTGGTGGAAGACGATGTCATGGTGGCCAGCGGCATCAAGCTGGGCCTGGCCGGCGCCGGCTATGCGGTGGACTGGGTGGGCAGCGCCGAGCGCGCGCTGGAAGTCACCCGTTCGGAAACCTTTGACCTGGCCGTCATCGACATTGGCCTGCCGGGCATGGACGGCCTGGCCCTGACCCAGGCGCTGCGCAAGGAGGGTCACGCCATGCCGGTGCTGATCCTGACGGCGCGTGACGCCCTGCAGGACCGGGTGCAGGGGCTGGACATGGGTGGCGACGACTACATGGTCAAGCCCTTTGAGTTGCCCGAGCTGCTGGCCCGCCTGCGCGCGCTCTTGCGCCGCTCCCAGGCTGCTACTTCGGCGACGCTAACCTTCGGACCGCTGGAGCTGGATACCGCCCTGCGCCAGGCCTGTATCCGACCCAGTGGCACGGCCGGACCGTGTATACCGATCGAGCTGGGCCCCCGCGAGTGGACCGTCATGGAATACCTGATGCTGCAGGCCCCCAAACCGGCCAACAAGGACAAGCTGCTGCAGGCGCTGACCGGCTGGGACAAGGAGATCACGCCCAATGCGGTAGAGGTCTACATCTCCCGCCTGCGCGGCAAGCTCGAACCCCATGGCCTGGCGCTGCGTTCGATTCGCGGCTTCGGCTATCGGCTGGAGTTGCAGGAATCGCCTCCCCCCTGACCATGTCCGGGACCACCATCGGCATGGCCTCCGGCCTGCAGCGGCGCCTGCTGCTAATGCTGTTGGCGCCCCTCTTCCTGCTGGCCTCGCTCAACACCTGGTTTGACTTCCGTTCCGCCGACAGTGCAGCCCTGCAGCAGGACCGCCAGCTGTTGGCGATGGTGCCCATGCTCGCGGGCTCCGTGGTGGCGCGGGGGGCCACCGAGGCCGATCCACCGGTGCTGCTGATGGCGCCACCGGTGGCGGACTTTCTGAGCGAGCGCCCGGGCCTGTCGGCCTTCGCCCTGGTCGCCCGCGAGGGCAGTGTGCTCACGGGCGACACGTGGCTCAGCGGCATGCCACCCGCCACTGGCGAGCCCGAGTTCTCCAGCCAGGAGTTTGACGGCGTGACCTACCGCATCGTCAGCCAGCGCGCGAACACGGTGGCGGGCGAGCTGGTGCTGCGCCTGGCCGATGGCTCGGACCCGCGCCAGCAATGGCTGCGCCAGTTGTGGTTCAAGGTCGGTCTGCCCAACCTGGTGCTGGCGGTGGCGGCTTTCTTTGCCGTGAACTGGGCCGTGCGCCGAGCCCTGCGTCCGCTGCTGGAATTGAAGGAGGCGGTGGAGCGGCGTTCACCCCGCGACCTGTCGGCGCTGGACGCCGAAGGCTCGCCCGACGAGGTGCGCCCGCTGGTGCTGTCGCTGAACCGCCTGTTTGATCTGGTCAACGCCCAGGCCGAGAGCCAGCGTCGGTTTGTCGCCGACGCGGCGCACCAGCTGCGCACGCCGCTGGCGGGTTTGCAGGCCCAGGTAGAGGCCTGGGCGCAGGCCGTTAGCGCCACCGCCGCGCAGGCCAATCCCGATCATGTCTATATGGAAAATAGCCCTCTAGCCCTCGTCGATATTGACAAGACTGCTATCACTTTGGAAGCGGGTCAGATTTTCAAGCTGCGCCAGGCGGTGCGCCGCACCTCGCAGTTGGCGAACCAGTTGCTGGCGCTGTCCAGGGCCGACGCGCGCAGCGCCAACACCCAGCCCATGCAGCGGGTCGATTTGCGCCAGCTATGCGAGATGATGCTGGAGACCCATCTGGACGGTGCCACCGCCAAGGACATTGACCTGGGCCTGGAGGCGGCGGACGCGCATGCTACCGGGCACGAATGGCTGTTGCGCGAACTGCTGGGCAACCTGGTGGACAACGCCATCCGCTACACCCCCCGCGGTGGCCGCGTCACGCTGCGCTGCGGCTGGAGTCGGGACGATGGACAGGTGCAGGAGCACCCGTTTCTGGAGGTCGAGGACAACGGCCCCGGCGTGCCGGTGCACGAGCGCACCCGCATGCTGGAGCGCTTCTACCGGGTGACGGGAACGGCAGGCGAAGGCAGCGGCCTGGGCCTGGCCATTGCCGAAGAAATTGCCCGGGTGCACAACAGCCATTTGCAGGTTCTGGAGGGGCAGGGCGGGCAGGGACTGCGCATGCGGTTGGTGCTGCCGGATTAGTGAATAAGTTGCGGTGTACGAAGGGCTGTGCCCGCCCGCTACGCCACCCGCCTGTTGGAGGGGGAGGCCTGAGGGGGAGTGATAAGGAGTCAAACTGGTCGCTAGCCCTCGTGGAATAAGCATGAGTAGCTATGCATTTTGTAGCGCCACACGTCACGTACCGCCGGCCCACCCACCCGCCGGCCCCGCCAAATCCCATGATTGTTCTAGGTTGAATCTAAGCAAAAACCCTTGCAAGCCCTATGCGAGAATCATTTATCACCACCGCTTAGCGCACCATGCCAGACGCCCTCAACCTGCCCCTTGAGTCCCCCGACCGCGCGCCCGCGCAGCCCGATGCACTGGCATCTGGCGAGAAGGTGCGCAAGCGTCCGAAGCCCGGCGAGCGGCGGGTGCAGATCCTGCAGGCGCTGGCCAGCATGCTGGAGCAGCCCAGCGGTGAACGCGTCACCACGGCAGCATTGGCGGCCCGGTTGGACGTCAGCGAAGCGGCGCTGTACCGCCACTTCGCCAGCAAGGCGCAAATGTTCGAGGGCCTGATCGAGTTCATCGAGCAAACCGTTTTCTCGCTGGTCAACCAGATCGTTGAGCGCGAGCAGGTGGTGGCCGACGGCGCGGCCGACTTGGGCGCGCGCCAGGCCGTGAAGATCATTGCCATGCTGATGCAGTTTGCCGAGAAGAACCCCGGCATGGCACGCGTCATGGTGGGCGATGCGCTGGTGTTCGAGAACGAGCGCCTGATCGCCCGCATGAACCAGTTCTTTGACAAGATCGAAGCCACGCTCAAGCAGTGCCTGCGCGATGGCGCGGCGGTGGACGCGTCGGCCACGCCGACGGTGGATGCGCAGGTGCGCGCCTCGGTATTGAGCGCCTTTGTGGGTGGACGCCTGCAGCGCTTTGTGCGCTCGGGCTACAAGCGGCTGCCGTCCGAGCACCTGGACGCCAGCCTGCGCCTGCTGCTGGGGTAAACCCTCTCTGCGGTTAGAAAAGAACCTCTAGAAACCGAAATAGTTTCCGGGGCGGCATGGAAATGCTGCAAAATAGCACGATCGTTCTATTTTGTAGTGCATTGCATCCATGTCCATTGCCTCACTTTCTGCCAAGCTGATCCGCAAGACCCGGCCAAAAGCCACGGCTGCCAAGGCTGCGGGCAAAGCCCCGTCCGGGCGCGCCCTGCAAAAGGGCCAGCAGACCAAGATGGCCATCATTGACGCGGCGCTGGGCCTGGCGACGCAGATCGGCCTGGAGGGCCTGAGCATCGGCGCCCTGGCCGAGGCCACGCACATGAGCAAGTCGGGCGTGTTTGCCCACTTCGGCTCCCGCGAAGAATTACAGATTTCCGTCATCCACCAGTACTTTGCGCTGTTCGAGCGCGATGTTTTTTACGTCGCCATGGAGCAGCCGCGCGGCCTGCCCCGGGTCAAGGCCCTGTTTGCCAACTGGATGAAACTGGTGGCCGAGGAAATCCAGGCCGGCTGCATCTTTATCAGCGGCGCCGTCGAGTTTGACGACCGCCCCGGTCCGGTGCGCGATGCATTGGCCACGTCGGTGCAAACCTGGCTGGCCGCCATGAACCGCTCCATCGTGCTGGCCAAGGCCTGCGGCCACCTGCGCGCCGATGTCGACGAAGAGCAAATGGCCTTCGAGATCCATGGCCTGATCCTGGCCCTGCACTACGAGGCCCGTTTTCTGAACAAGCCCGGCTCCATGGAGCGGGCCAAAAAAGGCTTCGACAACATCCTGGCCCGCTATGGCGTGCCCGACGCTTCCTGACATTTTTTCTGAATCACCGTTCAACAAGGAGTAACCCACCATGCCTACCTACAACCCGCCCCTGCGCGACATGCAATTTGTGATGCACGAGGTGCTCAATGTCGTGGACGATTTCAAGCAGATCCCCAAGCACGCCGAGATCGACGCCGACACCATCAATGCGGTGCTTGAAGAGGGCGGCAAGTTCGCCACCGAAGTGCTGTTCCCTTTGAATGTTTCCGGCGACGCCGAGGGCTGCACGCTGAACCAGACCACGCACGAGGTCACCACCCCCAAGGGATTCAAGGAAGCCTACCGCCAGTACATCGACGGCGGCTGGGCGGCGCTGGGCTGCGACCCCGAGTACGGTGGCCAGGGCCTTCCCTTCGTCGTCAACAGCATGTTCTACGAAATGATGAACAGCGCCAACCAGGCCTGGACCATGTACCCCGGCCTGACCCACGGTGCCTACCATGCCTTGCACACGCATGGCACCGACGCGCAAAAGCAGACCTACCTGCACAAGATGACCAGCGGCGAGTGGACCGGCACCATGTGCCTGACCGAGCCTCACTGCGGCACCGACCTGGGCCTGATGCGCACCAAGGCCGAGCCACAGGCGGATGGCACTTACAAGCTCACCGGCAACAAGATCTTCATCAGCGCCGGTGAAAACGACATGGCCGACAACATCATCCACCTGGTGCTGGCCCGCCTGCCCGATGCGCCTCCCGGCATCAAGGGCGTCAGCCTGTTCATCGTGCCCAAGTTCAATGTGAACGCGGACGGCACACTGGGTTCGCGCAACGGCATCTACTGCGGCGGCCTGGAGCACAAGATGGGCATCAAGGCCAATGCCACCGCGCAGATCGTGCTGGAAGACGCCGTGGGCACCATGGTCGGCCAGCCCAACAAGGGCATGCAGGGCATGTTCGTGATGATGAACTCCGCCCGCCTGGGTGTGGGCAACCAGTCGCTGGGCCTGACCGAAGTCGCCTTCCAGAATGCGCTGGCCTATGCCAAGGACCGCATCCAGATGCGCTCACTCAGCGGCCCGAAAGCCAAGGACAAGCCGGCCGACCCCATCATCGTGCACCCCGACGTGCGCAAGATGCTGCTCACCGCCAAGGCCTACGCCGAAGGGGGCCGCATGCTGCAGGGTTACTGCGCCATGCTGATCGTAAAGGAGCACGGCCACCCGGACGAAAAGGTGCGCAAGGACTCCGGCGAACTGCTGGCCATGCTGACCCCCATCGTCAAGGCATTCCTGACTGACAACGGCCACATTGCCACCAATGCCTGCATGCAGGTGTTTGGCGGCCACGGCTTCATCAAGGAATGGGGCATGGAGCAGTTCGTGCGCGACAACCGCATCAACATGATTTATGAGGGCACCAACACCATCCAGTCGCTGGACCTGCTGGGCCGCAAAATTCTGGGCAATAACGGCGCCACGCTGCGCAAGTTTGGCAAGCTGGTGGGCAAGCTGGTGGAAGAAGAAGGCGTCA
>JAUSNJ010000013.1 GCA_030645355.1 Rhodoferax sp.
GGTCGTCGCTTTCAGCGTGGGTGAGGAAGAGCTGCGCGGCGTCGACACCAAGCCGCTGGTGGGGCATCTGGCGGCCTGGAACTACTTCCAGTCGATCAAGAACCCGACCAACACCGAGTTCATCAAGAAGTGGTCGGCCTACGCCAAGGCCAAGAAGCTGCCCGGCGCCGACAAGCCTTTGACCAACGACCCCATGGAAGCCACCTATATCGGCATCAACATGTGGAAGCAGGCGGTTGAGAAAGCCAAGTCCACCGATACCGACAAGGTCATCGCCGCCATGGCCGGCCAGACCTTCAAGGCACCCAGCGGCATCGTGAGCAAGATGGATGAGAAGAACCACCACTTGCACAAATCGGTGTTCATTGGCGAAGTGAAAGCCGACGGCCAGTTCAATGTGGTGTGGAAGACACCAGGCCCGGTGAAAGCCAAGCCATGGTCTCCGTTCATCGAAGGCAACGACAAGAAGCCTGACGAGCCGGTCACGAAGTAAGGCAAAAAGGCAGGGAGCGCAGGCCGCCATTGCTTCATCAGCGATGGCGGCCTTTGACAAGACAACGGAGAAACTGGCGGATGCCAAAAAGACTACACCAGTTGCTGCTGGCGGCCCTGCTCTGCGCGGCGGCCCAGGCCCACGCACTCACGCCGAATCAGGCCAAGGCGATCGCCATCGGCGAAGGCGACGCACGCATCGCAGCATTGCGCGCCGCAGTGGCCGGCGCTGACGAAAGGACGGTCGAGTTCATCCAGGCCTTATCCGATGACACGGTCAAGGTGGTGGCCGGTGTGCCGGTGATTGTGAAGAATGACAAGGCAGTGGATCCGGTCAGCGGCACCGAAACCGCACTGCCGGACACCGCCGAAGATGTGATGAACAACAACCGCATGCGCGGTGAGATCGATATGGCGATGGCCTCGCTCAAGCTGCTGTCCGCCGACGCGGCTGTGCGCATGGATGCGGTCAAGACACTGCAGGGCGAAGTGGACGAGAGCAAGCTGCCGTTGATCGACAAGGCGTTTGCGCAGGAGTCGGTGCCCGGCATCAAGGACCGTCTGGGTTTGCTGCGGGCCGCCGCGCTGTTGACCAGCTCCGACAAAACCAAACGCCTGGAGGCTGCGAAATTGCTGGCTGAGAGTTCGCAGGCCGCAACCAAGACGTTGCTGATCGAGCGCATTCCGCAGGAGACCGACGCGCAGGTCAAGGCGGCTTTGCAGTTCAGCCTGGCCCAGGTCGAATCGCGCCTGGCCTGGGGTGACCGGCTCGGTGCCGTCTTCAGCGGCATCAGCCTGGGCTCCATCCTGTTGCTGGTGGCGCTGGGCCTGGCCATTACCTACGGCCTGATGGGCGTCATCAACATGGCCCACGGCGAACTGATGATGATTGGCGCCTATGCCACCTACGTGGTGCAAGGTGTATTCCAGAAATACTTTCCCGGTGCCTTTGACTGGTATTTGCTGGCATCGGTGCCGGTGGCCTTCCTGGCATCCGCCCTGGTGGGCGCCGCGCTGGAGCGCAGCGTGAGTCGATTCCTGTATGGCCGCCCGCAGGAGACGCTGCTGGCAACCTGGGGCATCAGCCTGATGCTGATGCAGGCGGTGCGCACCATTTTTGGGGCGCAGAACGTGGGCGTCGAAAACCCCAGCTGGATGAGTGGCGGTGTCCAGGTGCTGGGCAATTTGTCCTTGCCCTACAACCGGCTGGTCATCGTCGGCTTCGCGTTGGCGGTGCTGGGCGGAGTGGCCTTTCTGATTGGCAAGACGCGCCTGGGCCTGTTTGTGCGCGGTGTCACGCAGAACCGGCCGATTGCCAGTTGCATGGGCGTCAACACCGCCCGCATTGACACCTATGCGTTTGCGCTGGGCTCCGGCATTGCCGGTCTGGCGGGCTGTGCGCTGAGCCAGGTCGGCAATGTGGGCCCGGATCTGGGACAGGGCTATATCGTGGACTCGTTCATGGTGGTTGTTTTGGGTGGCGTGGGGCAGTTGGCCGGCACCGTTTACGCCGCGCTGGGTCTTGGCGTGCTGAACAAATTTCTGGAAGGCTGGACCGGGGCCGTGCTGGCCAAGATTGCGGTGCTGGTCTTCATCATCATCTTCATCCAGAAAAGACCACAAGGTATTTTTGCGATGAAGGGCCGGAGTGCAGAAGCATGAGCACAAGTTTGACTCTTCCCTCACCAGCGCCGCTGTTGACGCGCACCGGTTGGGGCGCCTGGCTGGCGGCCCTGATCGTGCTGTGCGCGCTGGTGCCGGTGCTGAACCTGGTCGTTCCGGCTGGCAGCGTGTTCCACCTCAGCGACTTCGCCGTGGCGCTGGTCGCCAAGATCATGTGCTACGCCATCTGCGCTCTGGCCATGGACCTGATCTGGGGTTACACCGGCATCCTGTCGCTCGGCCACGGTCTGTTCTTTGCGCTGGGCGGCTATGCAATGGGCATGTACCTGATGCGCCAGATCGGCACCGACGGCAACTACAAAAGCAACCTGCCGGACTTCATGGTGTTCCTGGACTGGAAGGAGTTGCCCTGGCACTGGACGTTCAGTGACAGCTTTGCCGCCACGCTGTTCCTGGTGGTGGCGGTGCCGGGGCTGGTGGCCTTTGTGTTCGGCTACTTTGCGTTCCGCTCGCGCATCAAGGGCGTGTACTTCTCCATCATCACGCAGGCCATGACTTTCGCCGCCATGCTGCTGTTCTTTCGCAATGAAACCGGCTTTGGTGGCAATAACGGCTTCACCGACTTCAAGCGCATCCTGAGTATTCCGATTGCCACGCCCAGCATGCGCATGACGCTGTTTGTGATGACCTCGGTCACCCTGCTGTTGTTCTTCCTGCTGGGGCGCTGGCTGGTGAACGCCAAGTTTGGCCGCGTGCTGCAGGCCGTGCGCGATGCCGAAACGCGGGTCATGTTTTCGGGCTACAACCCCATAGGCTACAAGCTCACCATCTGGACGATTTCGGCCATGATGTGCGGCGTGGCAGGCGCACTCTATGTGCCGCAGGTGGGCATCATCAACCCCAGCGAGATGAGCCCGGCCAACTCCATCGAGATCGCGATCTGGGCCGCAGTGGGTGGCCGCGCCACGCTGATCGGTCCGATTGTTGGCGCCTTCATCGTGAATGGTGCCAAGAGTTGGCTGACCGTGGCCTATCCCGAGTTCTGGTTGTACTTTCTGGGTGCGCTGTTCATTGGGGTCACGCTGTATTTGCCGGATGGCGTGGTGGGCCTGGTCAAGAAGTTGAAGGGGGGCAAGAAATGACGCCGGACCTGTTGGAACAGGGCGCCAAGCGCGTCGAGGCCCATGCAGCCGCAATGGCTGCGCGCACTGGGCAGACCGAGTCGGGTGGACGCAACGCAGGCATCGGGCGCGTGGTGAAGGACCGCGAGGTCGACATCACCCACGGCCGCATCCTGTACCTGGAAGACGTGAACGTCAGCTTCGATGGCTTCAAGGCCATCAACAACCTGTCGCTGGACATTGCGCCCGGCGAGCTGCGCTGCATCATTGGCCCCAATGGCGCCGGCAAGACCACGATGATGGACATCATCACCGGCAAGACGCGACCTGACTCTGGCACGGTGTTCTTCGGCAGCACCATCGATCTGCTGCGCTACACCGAACCCGAGATTGCGCAACTGGGCATTGGCCGTAAGTTCCAGAAGCCCACGGTGTTTGAGCAGCTCACGGTGTTCGAGAACCTGGAGCTGGCGCTGCACACCAACAAGGGCGTCAAGTCGTCGATGTTCTTCCGCCTGGACTCGGCGCAGGGCGACCGGCTGGCCGAGGTCTTGCACACCATCCATTTGGCCGGGAGCGTGGGCCGCCTGGCCGGCAATCTGAGCCATGGCCAGAAGCAGTGGCTGGAGATCGGCATGCTGCTGATGCAGGAGCCCAAACTGTTGCTGCTGGATGAACCGGTGGCCGGCATGACCGATGAAGAGACCGAACGCACAGCCGAGCTATTCCTGTCCCTCAAGGGCAAGCATTCGCTGATGGTGGTGGAGCACGACATGAGCTTCATCCGCACCATCAGCGAGATCGTCACTGTGCTGTGCGATGGCTCGGTGCTGGCGCAGGGCACGTTGGATCAGGTGCAGACCGACGAGCGCGTGATTGAAGTCTATTTGGGCCGCTGACTATGCTGAGTGTCAAAAACATCAACCAGTACTACGGTGGCTCGCACATCCTGCGGGACGTCAGCATCGAAGCGCAGCTTGGCAAGGTCACGGTGATCCTGGGCCGCAACGGTGTGGGCAAGACCACGCTGCTGAAATCCCTGATGGGCCTGGTGCCGATCAAGACCGGCTCTATCGAACTCGACGGCAAAGCCATCCACAAGGCGACGCCGTACGAGCGCGCCCGTGCCGGCATGGGCTTTGTGCCCCAGGGTCGCGAGATCTTCGGCCGCCTGACGGTCGAGGAGAACCTGCTGATGGGCTTGGCCTACAAGAGTGCCAGCACGCCCATCCCGCCGGAGTTGTTTGAACTGTTTCCCGTGCTCCAGCAGATGCTGGGGCGCCGGGGGGGCGACCTGTCGGGCGGGCAGCAGCAGCAGCTGGCCATTGCACGGGCCTTGGCCGCAAAACCTCGGGTGCTGATTCTGGATGAACCCACCGAGGGTATTCAGCCCAGCATCATCAAGGATATCGGGCGCGTGATCCGCATGCTGGCCGACCGCGGCGACATGGCCATTCTGCTGGTGGAGCAGTACTACGACTTTGCCCAGGAACTGGCGGACCAGTATGTGGTGATGGAGCGCGGCGCCGTGGTGGCCCAGGGTTTGGGCAAGGACATGGAAGCCAACGGCGTGCGCAGGTTGGTGGCGATCTGACTTCTGTCAGGCGTTCAGCGTGTTGCTGCACTGCAACATGCTGAATGCTGGCTGACAGTTTGGTTCAGAAACGGGGGGTCTGCGCAGCGCGAATGGCTGGACCTTGATGCAGGTCAGTTGCATCCCGGAAGGTGGCCCCAGAATGCGGCCTTTCCTTCAAAGCAGGGTGCGCAATGGATGCGTTTGTCTTGGATCACAACTTCGTGACCGGTTTGGCCGATGTCGACCAGCAGCACCAGTCACTGGTGAGTCTGTTCAACGAGCTTTCGGATTCCTTTCTCCAGAAATCGGGTGCCAGTGACGTGGTGGTTGAAGATATCTTCACGCGGCTGGTGGCCTATGCGCGCTACCACTTTTCGGACGAGGAAGCGTTGATGCAACAGGTGGGTGTGGACCCGCGCCACCAGGGCATGCACCACCAGTTGCACGAGCAGTTTTCGCTGCAGGTCGCCAGCTTGTGGAGCGCGCGCGGCAGCATGAGCCACCCGTCGGAACTCTTCATTGGATTTCTGACATCCTGGCTGGGCCTGCATATTCTGGGGATAGACCAGGACATGTCGCGCCAGATCCAGCACATACGCCAGGGCCAGACGGCACTACAGGCCTACGAGAACGAAGCGGCGGTGCCCCACGACAGCAGTGCGCAGGCTCTGCTGCGGATGGTGGCCAAGTTGTACCGCATGCTGTCGGAACAAAACGCTGAATTGGCGCGGATCAATTCCCACCTCGAGGATCGGGTGTTGCAGCGCACGCTGGAGCTGGAGCGGGCCAACACCGCGCTGAAACGTGCAAACCAGCAACTGGAAGTCTTCTCCCGCACCGACGGCTTGCTGAAGATCGCCAATCGCCAGTATTTCGACGAACGGCTGAGCGAGGAATGCGGGCGGGCCCATCGCAGTGGGAGTCCGTTAGGGTTGCTGATGATCGATGTGGACTTCTTCAAGCCCTACAACGACAGGTATGGACACCAGGAAGGGGACCATTGCTTGCAGGCGGTTGCGCAAGCCGTTGCATCGGTGTTGCTGCGTTCCAGTGACCTGGTCGCCCGCTATGGGGGTGAAGAACTGGGCGTCATTCTTCCCGACACCGATGCCGCCGGAACGCTGGCGACGGCGCAACGGGTATGCGATGCCGTCTACGCTTTGGGACTACCCCACGCGGATTCCCGCGCAGCGCCGGTTGTCACGGTGAGCGTGGGAGCGTGTACGGTGTTGCCCCGTAGCCGGGACGCGGACGCCGACCTGCTGGCCTGTGCGGACCGTGCGCTCTACCTGGCCAAGGATGCCGGGCGCAATCGCGTGGTGGTGATGCAAACGCCCCACTGACGGTACTGCGATTCAGCTGGGTGGTGCCGTTGGCGTCGCCGCCGGGTCCGCCGGCCGGGTACCGGTCCTGAGCACCAACCCCCCGGCCTGGCGCTTCTGCTCCCCGAGCGAGGCCTTGACATGGTGCAGACCGAATTGGGCCCGCAGCTCTTGCAGGTTGGCTGACAACTCTGCGGCGTTGGTGATCTTGCTGGCGTGCTTGAGCAGCACCTGGTGGGCGTTGTCGATCAGCCGCGCGTTCAGGGTCTCCTTGCCGTGCAGGATCAGGTTCTTGACGGCGGCGGTGGGGTTGCCCGACATGCTCAGCGACATGGCCGTCTCCGCCATCTCCAGGACCTGGGTCTGGCAGGCCCGCATGCGCTCCGCAAACGGGGGGTGGGCCACTGCACACGCCGCCAGCAGTTCGGTTTGCGAGCGGTTGCTGCAAAAGCGCAGGCCAATGGTGTTGACCATGGTATCCACCTCATCGAGCTGGATGGCCTTGGTCGCCAGCTGGGCGATCAGTGCCAGCACGTTGCTGGCGGACTCGAAGTCAAACTCGCTGTTGCTGATGGTCTTGGCCAGGCCGCGCACGGCCTCGACCGACTGCGCAAACTGGTGTTGCTGGATCAGGTTCAACGCGATGACGATGTCCGCCAGGCGCCGCATCCGGGCGTTGTCCGGGTTCCTGTCCAGCAGGCGGTTGAAGTCGTCGTGGCAGCGCTGCAGACCCTTGCGGTCGCCGCTCTCCAGCCGGGTAAAGGCCAGCAACACCAGGCTTTGGCAGTCGAACATTTTGGACTCCAGCCCCATGCGTGCGGTCTTGTCCAGCAGCTTCTCGGCCTCTGCATGGTCACCGGCGTAGTAGGTCATCATCGCCAGGTTCTGCAGGCGACTGATGGACGCGGGCGTCAGCGTGGAGGCCATCTTGTAGGTCTCCAGCGCCTTGTCGAACTTGCCCAGCTCAAACTGGGCGCGGCCCATGACGTCATAGGCATCGCCGTAGTTGGGGTCGGCACTGATCAGGTTCTCCAGCGTGCTGGTGGCTTGGGTGATCTGCCCGGCGTCGAGCTGTGCGCGAGCAACCCCCAGCTTGGCCCACGGCAGGGTCTTGGCCGCCACCACCGAGCGGTAGAGCTTTTGCGCATCACCCGGACGGCCGACGCGCAGCAGCAGCTCGGCGCCCACCCGTGCGGCATACAGCCAGAACTTCCCCTTGGTCTCGAAGCGTTCCATGCAAAGCTTGGCCGCACCCTCAAAGTCTTCCTTTTCAATCGCCGTGAAGATGCCCTGTAGCGACACCTTGCGGATGCGGGCCTGGCGCAACCGCTCCCCCAGATGGGCGGCCTTGTGGGGCTTGAGCAAATAGCCGTCCAGCGCAGACTCCGCAGCCTCCGCCACCTTGGCGTAGGTGGCCTCGCCGGTGATCATGATGAAGATCGTGGAGAACGGCAGCAACTGGTTGCGCCGCAGGTCGTCGAGCAGGTCCTGGCCGGAACTGGACTCGTTGGCGAAATGCAACTCGCACAGCACAAAATCAAAACCCCGGTACTCCAGCTGGCGCCGTGCATCGGCTGCGCGGGCCGCCTGAACGACCGTGCCCACGCCGAAGTCCCGCAGCTGTGAAACCAGGATGGAGCGGGACGTCGGATTGCCGTCCACCACCAGGGCGGAGCAGGCTGAGAAGTCATCTTCCAACGTGGCCATCAGATGGGTACCGTGTGCTCCAAATTCTTGTTCTGTTCACGCGGGCCGCGCCACCGGCGTGAAGTTGTTATCAAAATGATAGCACTACATGGACCAGATACGAGGGCTGGAGGGCGCTTTGTCCCACAATAGTTGGCGCCAGGTGTGGCGTAGCGCACGCAGAAGATCCATGGCCGGCTCCACGACCGGCGCCAGCACACGCACCACGATGACCCGAGGGTGCGGGCTGGTGGCACCCGCCGTGCGGGCCAGGGTGTGCGGGGCGATGACGGCACGGGCGCTGTCCAGGGCCGCCTGCCGCCGCTCCCGGCCCAGTGCCGATCCGGCGACGAAGAAGAACGACGCCATGCAGCGCTGGCCGGCCAGGCCCACCGGTCCGTCCAGCAGCCGGCTATCACTGGCGTCCAGCGTGCCACGCTCCAGCCAGACGCCTGGCACCTCGATGTGCTGGCGCAGGTGCCCGGCCACAAAGGGTAGCTGGGCGTTGGGAAGCCCCAGCGCCGTGATGTCCCAGCCCATCAGCTCGGCGCCCGGTGCCAGGTCCATGGTGATGCGGTTTTCGGCCAGGCAGCCGCTGTAGCAAATGGCCTCCAGCGGCAGCCATTCCAGCCGCGCGTCCTGCTCCAGGCGCAGCTGGCTGCGCTGCAGCGCGCTCTGGCCGTCCGAGCGGTAAAACCGGCTGGCGCCCGGGGTGGTGATCAGCGCATGGCTGCCACTCTGGGCGCGGACCGCAATGTCCAGCGTGTCACCGCCGACCAGGCCGCCCGGTGGATGCACCAGCACGTTGTGGCAGATGGCGTCGCCCTCCGGGTACAGGCTTTGCAGGATGCGCAGCGGGCCGCTATGCGTATGGCGTGCGACGGTTCTCTGCGCCTCGACGCTGTAATCCAGCTTCAACTGGGCATGCCACCCCATGGTCAATGGGCGTCAGCCTGTTTGGCCGCGGCAATGGCAGCGCTGGCATCCGCCCGCGCCCCATTGAAGAACAGGTTCAGCAGCACGGCACTGATGGAGGCCAGCAAAATGCCGGACTCGATCAGCGGATGGATGCCATGTGGCATCCACTGCTTGAAATTGGGCGCGATCAGCGGCACCATGCCAATGCCCAGAGAGATGGCCACGACCAGCGCGTTGAAGCGGTTGGTTTTGAAGTCCACGCCGGCGAGGATGCGGATGCCGGTGGCCGCCACCATGCCGAACATTACCAGCCCAGCGCCGCCCAGCACCACGGTCGGTAGTGACTCCACCAGCGCTGCCATCTTGGGCAGCAGCCCCAGCACGATCAGGATGATGCCGCCGGCCACGCAGACAAAGCGGCTGCGCACGCCGGTCAGCGCCACCAGGCCGACGTTCTGCGAGAAGCTGGTGTAGGGGAAGGTGTTGAACAGGCCGCCGATCAGCGTGCCCAGGCCGTCGGTGCGAAGGCCGCGCGCCAGGTCCGGCTGTGACACGGCCTTGCCCGTCATCTCGCCCAGTGCCAGGAACATGCCGGTGGATTCGATCATCACGACGACCATGACCAGGGACATGGTGAGAATCAGCACCGGGTCAAACACCGGCATGCCGAACTGCAGCGGCAGCACCAGACCAAACCAGTCAGCCTTGGCCACCTTGTCAAAGTTCATCAACCCCAGGGCCGTGGCTACTGCACCGCCGATCACGATGCCCAGCAGCACCGAGATATTGGCGACAAAACCCTTGCCGTATCGGGCAATCAGCAGCACCGATGCCAGCACCAGCGCAGCCACGCCGATGCCACCGAGGTCCGCGTACTTTGGGTTGGGCACCGTGGCCACCAGGGCCAGGCCCTTGGGCAGCGGCGGTACCGTGGAGCCCGCTGCGCTGGCGGCTGCGGTCACGTCAGCCAGCCACTTGGCGTGCTCGGGGTTGACGACGCTGGGGGCCGTGGGGCCGAAGGGGTTGCCAAAGATCCAGTTGATGCCGATGCGCATCAAGCTGATGCCAATAACCGCGATGATGGTGCCGGTGACCACGGGCGGGAAGAAGCGCAGCATGCGGCTGACCACCGGCGCAATCAGTATGGCCACCACGCCCGAGCCAATGATGGCGCCAAAGATCAGTTGCGCGCCTGCCGCTCCTGGTGTGGCATTGGCCATGGCCACCATGGGCGCGACCGACGCAAAGGTCACCCCCATCATGACTGGCAGTTTGATGCCGAACCATTGCGTGGCACCCAGTGACTGGATCAGCGTGACCAGGCCGCAGCAGAACAGGTCGGCCGAGACCAGCATCGCCACCTGTTCCGGGCTGAGTTTGAGGGCGCGCCCCACGATCAGTGGCACTGCCACCGCACCGGCATACATGACCAGAACATGCTGGAGTCCAAGGGCCGCCAATTTTCCGTTGGGCAGGCGTTCGTCGACAGGATGTACGGCGATGTCAGTCATTGGGGGCGGCTCCGAGGCATGGGTGAAATCAGGCGAGTAAGTCGCATAGCGTGCGCGCGACCACCTTGGTGGCGCGGCGCAGATCTTCCAGGTTCAGCCGTTCGTCGGCGCGTTTGGCGTGCGACTCCAGCACCGTGCGGGGGCCAGCGCCGTAGACCACGCCGGGGATGCCGGCCTCGCAGAACAGGCGCACGTCGGTGTACAGCGGTGTGCCCAGCGCGGGGATGGGTTCTCCGAACACCTGCTGTCCATGCTTCTGAATGGCATCGACCAACGGCCGGTTGCCGGGAAGAGGTTGCAAGGCGCGGGCCAGCAGGATGCGTTTGATGTCGACCGTGATGCCGGGCAGACTGGCCGCCGTGTCCTGGATCAGCTGGCGCAGGTTGGCTTCCACTTCCGTCGGGTTTTCCTCGGGGATCATGCGGCGGTCCAGCTTGAAGCTGACGCGCCCGGGCACCACATTGGTGTTGGTGCCGCCTTCAATCGTGCCGATGTTCAGGTAGGGGTGGGTGATGCCCGCGACCTTTGAAGTGATGGCTTGGTACAGCGTGTTTTGTTCATAGAGCGCGGTCAGGATGCGGTTGGCGGCTTGCAGCGCGTCCACGCCCGACGCGGGAATGGCCGCATGCGCCATCTTGCCGTGCACCGTGACTTCCATCTGCAGGCAGCCGTTGTGCGCGGTGACGACCTGGTAGCTGAAGCCGGCTGCCACCATCAGATCGGGTTTGACGATGTTGTGTTTGAGTAGCCAGGCTGGGCCGACCTCGCCACCAAATTCCTCGTCATACGTGAACAGCAGTTCCACGCTGCCGTGGGTGGGTCTGGCTACGGCTTCCAGGGCCCGTACGGCGAAGGTGTAGGTGGAGAAGTCGCACTTGCTGACGGCGGCAGCGCGGCCATAGATCTTGCCGTCCTCGATCTCGCCGCCGTAGGGATCCTTGGTCCAGCCCTCACCGGGAGGGACCACGTCACCGTGGGCGTTGAGCAGCACGGTGCGGCCCTCACCGTATGTCCGGCGCACGACCAGGTTGGTGATGCTTTGCAGGCCGGCGGCATGCACTTCTGCCTGCGGCACCGCGTGCTTCTCGGCGGTAAAGCCAAAGCCCTGCAACAGCTCGGCGGTGCGCTCGGCGTGCGGTGCATTGTTGCCCGGTGGGGTGTCGGTAGGCACGCGGATCAGCTCTTGCAGAAAGCCCACCTGCTCGTCAAAGTGGGCATCGATCCAGGCGTCGAGTTGTTCGTAGGTGTTCATGATGTGGGCAAGGAAAGTTGGTCCAGCAGGTGCAGGAAGGCGTCCACCGCCAACTGCATGTCGTCGCTGGTGCTGGACTCCAGCGGGTTGTGGCTGATGCCGGAATTCAGGCCACGCACAAACAGCATGGCCTGGGGCATGATCTCGTGCAGCTTCATCGCGTCGTGGCCCGCGCCACTGGGCATGCGGTGCAGCGGCACGCCTAACGCCTGCACAGCGGCCTCCCAACGGGCCCGCCACACCGGCGCGCTGGGCGCGGCGCTGGCGCGCATGGTCTCTGTCACGCGGTGGTGCACGCCGCGGCGGCTGCAGATGGCAGTCAGTTCGGCCAGTACGTCCACTGCCAGTTGGTCGCGCTGCCCATTGTTGGGCGCGCGCAGGTCCAGCGAGAACTGGCAGCGGCCGGGCACGACGTTGATGGAGCCATTGGGCACCTGCAGCATGCCCACGGTGCCGACCGAGTCGCCGTCGGCGGCGGCGCGGCGCTCGACAAACAGCATCAGTTCAGCCACCGCCGCTGCGGCATCGCGGCGCCGGTCCATGGGCGTGGTGCCCGCATGGCTGGCCATGCCGGTGACCTCGCACTGGTAGCGCACACCGGCATTGATGGACGTGACGATGCCCAATGGGATGTCCAGTTCGTTCAACACCGGCCCCTGCTCAATGTGCACTTCGACAAAGCCCTGGTAGTCGTCGGCATTGCGTTTGAGGCTGGGGATGTCGTCCACGCACAGGCCGGCGTGTTGCATGGCGGCGCGCATGGAGATGCCATCGGCATCCACCTGTTCCAGCCATGCCGGATCAAAGTCGCCGGTCAGCGCGCCCGAGCCCAAAAAGGTGGCCTTGTAGCGCTGGCCCTCTTCTTCGGCAAAGGCGACGATCTCCAGGTCAAACGGCAGGCGCTTGCCGGCACTTGCGAGGGCCTGCACGCAGGCCAGCGGCACGTAGATGCCCAGCCGCCCGTCGTACTTGCCGCCGTTGCGCACCGTGTCATAGTGGCTGCCGGTCAGCAATGTCTTATGAGAAACTGGGCTGTAGCCCTCGTCACTGCTACCTATGCCACTCTTCTTTTGATAGCGACCGACGACATTGCCGACGGCGTCGGTGTGCACGTTGTCGCAGCCGGCGGCCCGCATGTCGGCGCTGATCTGCGCGGCGCAGGCGCGGTGGGCATCGGTCAGGTAGGTGACGGTGAGCTGGCCCTGCTCGGCATAGCCGGGGTCCGAATGCTGGGCCAGCGCCTCCTGCCAGTCCCACACCCGATTGCCCCGTTCCGGCGTCACGCCAAACAGGTCGTTCAGGCGAATCTCGGCAATGCGGTGGATATTGCGGATGCACTCCTGGCGCTCAAAGTCGGGGTGGCCTTGCAGGCGGCGCGTGAAGGTGGCGATGATCTCGGCCTTGCCGAGTCCCGTGCCACGCGGCCCGCGCACGGCCAGAATGAACGGGAAGCCGAAGCGGGCGTTGTAGTCGCGGTTGAGCTGCTGGATGGTTTCAAACTCTTGCGGCGTGCAGTGCGTCAGACCCGCCTTGCTTTGCTCATTGGTCGATTCGGTGGTCAGGCTCTTGTCCACCATGGCCTTGCCGGCCAGTTCCGGGTGGGCGCGGATCAGGGCGAGCTGCGGCTCCACGCCTGCGGCGGCCAGCACCCGCACCATCGCGTGCTTGAGCTGGGCCAGACTGGTGAACGGCCGCTGGGCTAAGGCCGCCTCGGGAATCCACGGTGAGTGCTCGTACAGACCGGCCAGCCATTGGGTGGCATCTTCCAGCGTGGCCTGGTTCAGTTGGGACAGGGTGATCGCCATAGAGTTGTCCGGTAGGGTGGTGCGTGCTTCAGGCCTGGAACGGATGGGTGGCGTTCCAGTGCCGGGCGATGTCCACGCGGCGCGCCACCCACACATGGGAATGCTGGCCGATGTGGTCCAGGAAACGCTGCAGCGCGGTGATGCGCCCGGGGCGGCCCAGCAGGCGGCAGTGCATGCCAATGCTCATCATCTTGGGCGCATTCACGCCATTCGGGTCGCCTTCGGCATACAACACATCAAACGTGTCCTTCAGGTACTGAAGAAACGGGTCGGCATGCGAGTAGCCCTGGGGCAGGGCGAAGCGCATGTCGTTGCAGTCCAGCGTGTAGGGCACGATGAGCTGGGGCACTACCGTGCCGTCGGTCTTTTGCACCTGCATCCAGAACGGCAGGTCATCACCGTAGTAGTCGCTGTCGTAGGCAAAGCCGCCGTAGTCGGCCACCAGGCGGCGGGTGCGTGGGCTGTCGCGCCCGGTGTACCAGCCCAGTGCCCTCTGGCCGGTGAGTTGCTCAATGGCCTGCATGCCCAGCTGCATGTGTTCGCGCTCGGTGGCCTCGTCCACATTCTGGTAGTGGATCCAGCGCCAGCCGTGGCAGGCAATCTCGTGGCCCAGTTCGACGAATGTGGCCGTCAGCTCCGGATGGCGCTGCAGGGCCATGCCGACACCAAATACGGTGAGCGGCAGGCCGCGCTGCTCAAATTCACGCAGGATGCGCCAGACGCCGGTACGTGAGCCGTATTCGTAGATGCCCTCCATGCTGATGTGGCGATCCGGGTAGCTGGCCGGGTTGAACATTTCGGACAGGAACTGCTCGGAGCCGGCATCGCCGTGCAGCACGCTGTTCTCGCCGCCTTCCTCGTAGTTCAGCACAAACTGCACCGCCACGCGCGCGCCGCCCGGCCACTGCGCGTGGGGCACGTCTTTGCCGTAGCCGACCAGGTCACGGGGGTAGGGCTGGGTGGAGTCGTAGTGGTTCATGGTGCGGACGGTGGAGTGGCAACGGGCGTGAGCGTCAGCGACGCTTCCACATTGCACAGATGCCTGTCCATCAGAAGCAAGGCCCGTGCCTCATCACGCGCTTCGAGCGCCGCGACGATGGCACGGTGCTCTTCGTGCGAGTGCTCGGCCGCACCCGCCGACTGGTACATCAGCGTGATCAGCGCGCAGCGCGACAGCAGGTCCATCAGCAAATGGGCCAGCACCTCGTTGCCCATCAGTTGCGCCATGCGCACATGGAAGTCACCCAGCAGCGTGGTGCGGCCCGGCACATCGCCGCGCATCACGGCGGCTTCTTCCTCGGCAATGTGGTCCTGCAGCGCGTTGATTTGTTCGGCCGTGGCCTGGCGGATAAAGGCCTGCGTCATGCCGGCCTCCAGCATGCGGCGCACGGCAAACACCTGCTGCGCCTCGGAAATGGAAGGCGCCGCGACGAAGGCACCGCGCGCCGGCTCCATGCGGATCAGGCGATTTTGCGAGAGCTTGAAGAGGGCCTGGCGGATCAGCGTGCGCGACACGCCAAACTGGTCGGCCAGGGTTTGTTCAACCAGCTTGGCGCCGGGCTGCAGGCGGTGCTCCACGATGGAGCGGGTCAGTGTTTCAACAATGAAACCGGTGGTGGTGGAGTCCATACAGGCATGATAGCTGCAAAGCAAAATAGTGTATACACTTTGAACCCAACAACGGAAGGATGGCGCACATGGGCTTGAGCACACACGTACTGGACACCATGCACGGCACCCCGGCCGCCGGCATGCAGGTGGCGTTGTACACCACCGTCGGCGAGCAGGCCACGCTGGTCAAATCCTTCACGCTGAACCAGGATGGCCGCAACCCCGACGGCATGCTGTACGACCACGCCAACCTGCGCGTCGGCACGTACCGGCTGGTGTTCGATGTGGCGGGCTATTTCAAGGCGCGCGGAGTGGACTTGCCCGCACCCAATTTTCTGAACCGCGTCAGCCTGGACTTTGGCGTGGCCCACGCCGACCAGCACTACCACGTGCCGCTGTTGGTCAGCCCCTGGAGTTATTCCACGTACAGAGGGTCGTAGGCGTACTGCGCTGAGTAATGCCCCCCCGGCGGGTATCAGTACTTGAATCGCGAAATGGCCTTGAAGTGCTCGCGGCACTCCAGTGTCTGGCGGAGTTGGGCACGCTGGTGTACCCAATCCGGGGCACCAATGTCCTGCAGCATATGGGCACTCATGCCGATCAGCGTTTGTGTGTCGCTCCAACTGTCGTGCTGATGGCGCGTCCACGCCAATGCACCGGCGACCTTCAGGGCCAGTGCCCGCCAGATGCGCGCCCCAAGCGACTCTGCAACCGGGCTGGACGGGCACAAAACACAAGACGTGGGGTGTAAGGTGGTGGCGGACATGTTGAACTCCTGAATACGATACTGGGTAGCATATCTACCCAATAGCGCCGTGAATATCAACTATTTCTGTGTTGTTTGGTTAGATATACTTACCAGTGATGAGCCGCATTCCTCTGCAAACCCTGCCCACGTTTCGCGTGGTCGCGCAACTGTGCAACCTGCGCGCCGCAGCGGAGCAATTGCATTTGACCCACAGCGCTGTCAGCCAACAGATTCGCCTGTTGGAATCACAACTCGGTTTTGTGCTGTTTGAGCGACGGGGGCGCCGCGTGGTTTTGAACGCAGCGGGCGCGATACTGCTAAGCGCGGTAGAGGCCGCCTTGACGCAGTTGGACGACGCGGTGCGCGCCGCAAGTGCGAATGATACGGAGCAACGTTTGCGCATCACGGTACTGCCATCTTTTGCCCAACATTGGTTGCTGCCACGCATGCCGCGTTGGCGCGAAAGCCACCCGGACATTGCAATCGAAATGCACACCTCGCACCGGGTCTTGGACCTCAAACGCGATGGATTCCATGCCGCCATGCGCCAGGGTCGCGGCCCCTGGCGGGGACTGGAGGGCACTTGTTTGATCGACACGCCGTTGATCGTGGTGGGCTCGGCGGAACTGGGGCGGCGCTTGCAGGGTTGCGACGCCAGGCTATTGGCGCAAGAACCATTGTTGGGGGAAGCCGATCGCTGGGAGCGCTGGTTTGCGCTGGCGGGGCACACCGCCCGCGCTAGCCCGGTTGCGGTGTTCAACGACATGGGGATGCTGGTGCAAGCGGCGGAGCAGGGCATGGGCATTGCGCTGTGCCGCGAACTGGTGGCCGCCGATGCCTTGCGCGACGGGCGTCTGGTGCGCCTATCGCCCTTGGCATTGACTGACCCCGGTGCCGACACGTTTTGGCTCTTGCACCCGCCGGATTTGGCCAACTGGCCCCCTATGGTGGCCCTGCGCAACTGGATGCAGGCCGAGTTGGCGGCGTCCGAACAGCAGATGAAAAGCAGCCTGGTGTAGGCAGACAACCCGGCGCGGGCAAATGACGGTCAGTCGGTCTTTTCCAGCGCCAGCAAGCCGGTGGCGGTGTTGGAAATCGGGATGTGGTAGTTGCTGTGCACCTTGCGCACACCGGGGCTCGTGCCAGCGGTCAGCGCGGCGCGCATGGCCAGCCACATCAGCAGCTCGACGCCTTGGGTGCCGGTCTTCTCCACCAGTTCGTGGATGCTGAACTGGGTGGCCCACTCGGGGTTGGTCAGCAGGCTCTCCATGAACTGCAGATCAAACGCCTTGTTGATGTGGCCGGCGCGCTCGCCATCGAGCTGGTGGCTCAAGCCCCCGGAGCCGATCACGGCCACGGTCTTGCTGCTGTCCCAGGATGCAATCGCCTCGCCGACAGCCTTGCCCATGGCGTAGACGCGGCTGGCCTTGGGCAGCGGGAACTGCACGGTGTTGATGCAGACGGGCACCACGGTGACCGGGTAGTTGCCCTCGGGGTAGAGCAGCTTCAGGGGGAGGGAGCAGGCGTGGTCGACCAGCATCTCCTGGCAGGAGACGATGTCAAATTCTTTGTCGATCAGCGTGTTGATGATGTGCCAGGACAGATCGACCTCACCCTTGAGGGGTTCCAGTGACGGAATGCCCCAGCCTTCGTCCGAGTTCACATACTGCGGTGCGGCGCCGACGGCAAAAGTTGGCATCTTGTCCAGGAAGAAGTTCAGCCCGTGGTCGTTGTAGAAGATGACGACGACATCGGGCTTCTTCTCGCCCAGCCACTGGCGAATAGGGGGGAAGCCGTCGAAGAACGGTTTCCAGTACGGGTCCTGCTGCAGACCCTTGTGGATGGCGCCGCCAATGGCGGGGATGTGGGAGGTGCCGATGCAGCCTATGAGCTTTGCCATGGTATTTTTCCTATTGGCCAGCGGCCACGAGTTTTGCCTTGAACTGTTCCTTGGTCATGCCGGTCTGCTGGGCGCCGATGTCCTGCATGTCCAGGGCGTAGATGCCGGCATACTTGGCCAGGTTGTAGGCGTTGCCACCGGCCGAGATTAGTTGCAGCAGGTTCTTGGCGCGGATGGCCGCGGCCTGCGGCTCGGACAGGCCGTATTGGCGCATGTAGGCCTCTTCGTCCTTCAGGAACGCGGCGCGGTTGTCGGCGGAGTTGAACGAGAAGCACATCTTGTTGAGGGCATAGCCTTTTTTGGCCTGCTCGCCGTCGAAGGGGGTGGTGCCCGGGATGGGGGGCAAGGGGGTGGAGGAAGCCACGGTTTATCTCCTGTTGTTGATCATCGTCAAGCGGGAGTATTCCGCGTCCATTGCCAAAGATAAATACATGAATCATGATGCGATCCATGAGCAAATTCGATTATTCAAGCCTGGACGGGCGGCTGCTGCAGCTGCTGGTCGCTGTGGTCGAGACCGGGTCTGTCACCGGCGCGGCGACTCAACTGGGCGTCACGCAGTCGGCCGTCAGCCACCTGCTGGACAAGCTGCGTGCCATCACCGGCGACCCGCTGTTCGTCAAGTCCGGCCGGGGCATCGTGGCCACGGCGCGGGCAGAAGACCTGGCGGTGCAGGCGCGCGAAATGCTGGACACGATGCAGCGCTTTGCCAGCTCGGGCCCGTTCGATCCCGCGCGCTGGCAGACCACCTTCACCGTGGCGGCCAACGACTTCCAGCGCGACGTGCTGTTGCCACCGCTGATGGCGCGGCTGCGGGCGCAGGCCCCCGGCGTGGCCTTGCGCATCATCCCCTCGGACATCCCGAGCCTGGAGATGCTGCGCAACGCCCACTGCCAGCTGGTCATCAGCCCGCGACCGCCCGATGGGGCTGACATCCTGCAAAAGCGCCTGTTTGAAGACGAATACCGGGTGTTCTTTGACCCCACCCAGCGCAAGCCGCCCACCAGCCGGGCCCAGTACCTCACGGCCCAGCACATCACCGTGGTCTACGAACCCCGGCGCGCGCTCGACCTGGACCAGTGGCTGGCCGCGCGCGGCGTGCAGCGCAACTTTGCGGTGATGGTGCCGGGCTTTGCCGGTCTGCCGTCCTTTATTCGGGGCAGCCAGTTGCTGGCCACGGCACCCGGGCTGCTGCATGCGCACCAGCTGCGCGACCTGGGCTGCGCCCGGGTGCCGGTGGCCTGCCCCAAAATGCCCATGTACATGATCTGGCACATGCGCCACCAGCACGACCCGGCCCACCGCTGGCTGCGCGCCGAACTGGAGGCCGTGGCTGGGCCTGCCGTCCAATCCTGAGCGCCGTGTGCTGCACCACGGCGCAGAATACCCCCCACGGCCAAACCTGTCGGTGGCCGGAACCGAAAGAAGCAGAAGTGAAGAACATCAAGGAAAAATACACCGCCCGACCCGAGCATGCGCAGAGCCGCATCCTGGTCTTCAACGACTCTGAAGTGGATGTTGCGGGGGTGGTGAGCCTGCTGGAGGGAATGGGATACGCCAACATCACCGCGGTGACTGATCCGGGCGGACTTTTGCCGGCATTGGCCGCGGCATCCTTTGACGCCATGCTGGTCGACCTGCGCATGCCGCACCTGGATGGACTGAAGGTCATCTACCTGATCCGCGAGACGCTGTCTGCCGCCGAGTTGCCCATTCTGGCGATCAGCGACGACGGACTGGCCGAGCTGTGCAACGCCGGGCTGCTGGCAGGTGCCAACGACCACGTCGTGCGCCCCATTGACCCCATTGACGTGGCGCTGCGCGTCAGAAACCTGCTGACCATCCACGACATCTACAAGACCGGCCAGGACATCCAGAACAACCTGGAACACAAGGTGATGGCCCGAACCGCCAAGCTCAACTTTCTGATCGAAAACGGTCTGCTGATGTCCATGACCCGCGACCGCTCGCAACTGTTGCGCCACACGCTGTTCGAGGGCAAACGTCTGTTGTACTGCGATGCGGCAACCCTGTATCTGGTGACCGACCACAAGACCCTGTCCTTTCACCTGCGCACCCGCAACGACGATCTGACGGAGACCGAAATACCACTCTATGACCCGGTGACGGGCGTCGCCAATGTGCGGTATGCCGCCACGTGGTGTGCGCTGCACAAACAATCGGTGCGCATCGACGATGTGTACGCCGAGTCGGCGTTCGACCTCAGCGGGACGCGCCGTTTTGATGCCGCCAGCGGCTACAAAACCGTGTCGACGCTGACCGTGCCGCTGATCCCGCGCGGTGGCGCGGTGATCGGGGTGCTGCAATTCATCAACAAACTGGACCCCGACACCCAGGCGGTGATTCCGTTTTCCGCCGAACTCGTTCCACTGGTCGAGGCGCTGGCGGCGCAGGCCGCGGTCACGCTGGACAATCTGGCGATGCATGACGCGCAGCTGGCCTGCGCCACGTGCGAATAGCCGCGCTATTGCAATTTCAATCCATCAGCGGCAAGATGGTGGCGGTTGCGTTTCCATGCAATTGAAAGACGTCCATGACCAGTCCTGTTCCCGCCCCCTCGAACCTACCGTCTCCCGATGTCAGCGGGCTGATCGCGGCCATTGCGCGCAATGCCGAGGCCGGTGGACTGCGGAAGTATCTGGAGGCCTACCGCTGGAAAGTGCTGGCCGATTATGTTCACCCGGCCAAACATAAGCGCGGCGAGTTGGTGATTGGCCAGGGCGAGCTGGACCGCAAGGTGTACTTTGTCGAGTCCGGTGACCTCAAGGTGGACTTGCACACCGATAAAGGGATTGTTCACCTGGCAATTGTCGGGCCGGGCAGCATGGTGGGCGAGGGCAGCTTCTTTTCCAGCCTGCCGCGCATTGCCTCCGTGTCCGCCTACAGCGACTGCAAGATCTGGGTCATGACCCCGGAAGACTTTGATCGCCTGTCGCGCAACAACGCCAGCGTGGCGCTGGCCGTGAGCATGGCATTGGGCACGCTGCTGGCCACGCGCATGATGGACATGAGCAAACGCCTGAGCGTGCTCTGATCATTCAAAACGCCCAAGTCGCCACCGCATAGCCCTGCCGCTGCACCGGCAACTGGCGCACCACCGCGCTGTCGGGCCCGCCATGCACGCGCAGTCCACCCTCGATCTTGAAGCGCTCACCCGACCAGATGGCGGATAGCGTGGTGATACTGCCCTGGTCGGCTGGTGTGTACAGCACATCCAGCGCGGTCTGCCAGCGATCCTGCTGCCAGCTCAGGCGCACAAACAGATTGTCCTGGCGCAGGTTCTTCGACACGCTGAAGGCGTTGCCCTGCCAGGCCAGGTTGCCGGCCACGGCCGAAGCGGGCACGCCCCCCGCGGCCCATAGCGGCAAGGCCTGGTTGCGGGTCGACCAGGTATTCCATTGCGCGTCGGTCAGGGCCGTGTCGTCGTGCCAGGCCTCGACCAGCAGGCTGATCTGGCTTTCGCTGGTCCAGGTGCCGCCGACCAGCAACTGCTGGCCCGCATCGCGCAGGCCGGCGTGCCACGGGTTGGTGAAGGAGAGGCCGGTGCCGGTGTTGATGGAACTGCTGCTATCGGCGTGCGCAAAGGCACGTACCGATGCGTGCAGCTCCAGCGCATCGCTGGCCACCCACGCGGCGGCCGCGCCCACGCTGGTGCCGGTGTGCTCGCCCTGGCGCACAAAGCCATGCCAGTCCACCGCGCCGGCACGCTGGTAAACGCGTGCCGCCAGCGCGGCCTCTTTGGCACCGGCGTTGGCCTGTGCCTCGGACGGGTTGACCCATACCAGCGACCAGGCGGTGTCAGCGTCAAAGTGCTCGGCCATCAACAGCGGGCGACCTTCCAGTGATTCGCTGGCCAGCGTGCGCCGCGTTTCCTGCTGCACCACGTCGTTGGGCCGAAAGCCAAAGCCCACGTCCCACGACACGACTTTCTTGCCGGCGCTCCATTGCCAGCCCCACGCTGCTGAGCCGGAGGCATAGGCTTCGTTGATCCAGCCTTGCGTTGCGGCACTGCCGCTTTCCGGAGCCTGCACCTGCGCTGTGGCCGTGGCATTCCAGCGGACCGCACCGGCACTGCCGCTGGCGCGCAACTCGGCCTGCACCGTGGCGGCGGATGCAGCGACTTGCGCGGTGCCGGCTTGCAAGCGGTTGGCCTGCGCCAGCGGGCCGGTGTCGGCCGCCTGGCGGCTGATCCAGTCGCTGCGGATCTGGCCTGAGATCTCGGTGCCTTGGGCCATGCTCGTCAGTGGCAGGCAGGCCGCCCATGCGCACAGCAGTGCGATGGCGCCAGGCTGGAACGGCTTCTTGCGCCTCTGATTAGTTGCGATGTCCATGGTCAGTCCAGCGAGGGGTTGCGGGCCAGGAACATCGGGTTCAGCCATTCAGCGGCCACGGTGCGCTCCTTGCGGCTCAGGTACTGGATGCGCGTTTCCTTCTTGTTGCTCAGCTGATCCACCAGCACCATCTCGGCCACATTGGTCGGGTTGCTGGGCTTGTCCATCACAAAGCGGGCCTGCTTGGCCAGCTTGTCGGACTGCACAAACAGGTCGGCACGGACCGGCTCGTGGCGGGTCTTGCCAATCCACAGCTCGATGCGCTGGTAGGTCACGCCCTTGCGAGCCGCTTGCAGGCTCAGGTGCAGGCAGCTCGCCTTGCTGTCGGCCTGGCAGGGCTCCTCACCGACCACCTGGCCGGTGTAGTCCCCCGCCCAGTTCATGGTGGCGATGTCGCCGGTGGAGGCATCGCCCAGCAGCTTTTGCATGGGTGTAATGCGCATCGGGCGCTGGGTGTTGGGCATCAGCAGCCAGAAGTCGTCGCCCAGCATCAGCACTTTCTGGCCCTTCTCCACCGGGCTTTGCATCAGCACCAGGGACTTGCGTTCGGACTGTGCAAACACTGTGTAGCGGCGCTGCTTGTCGGGGCTGCCGTCGGCATTGAAGACACTGACCTGCGTGTCGACCTGCAGGTTCTCGGCGCTCATGCGGTAGCGGTCGGCGTCTTTGAGCAGGGGGGTGATGTCCTGGGCGCTTGCTGTGCCTAGCAGCAGGGCCAGGAGAGCAATCCCCAATCCCCCCAGGGTCCGGCCCCCACTCCCCCCAACCCCCTCGCCCCGCCGGGCGAGGGGGAGCCCAACAGCCACATTTGACCGCGCGTTTGAAGCAGGGCTTCTACGGCGCCACTGCCCGAGTAGCGCTATCGGGTTGCGCTGGGTTGTTGTTGAATAAATCATGGTTTAGCCCTCGTGGAATATTGATATGTAGCTATAAAAACAATAGCGTTTGATTGATCTAAAAACTCTCGCGTCGTAGAAGCTTCACTTCTTCGCAGTAACAAAATCGGCTGTCCGCTTTAGCTCCCCCTCGCCCGGCGGGGCGAGGGGGCTGGGGGGAGTGGGGGCAGGCCCTCTGGGGGGAGTGGGGGCGGGCCCCCTGGGCGAATCAGGTATGCGCCAACGCATCAACCACCGCCATATTCACCGTCTTGCGCGCCACCAGGCTGGACGCCACCATAGTCAGCAGCACCATGGCGACCAATGTGACGGCGTACATCGACGGATCGATGGAGATATTCAGCGGATAGCCCACCGAGCGCCCCGGCGGCGGCGGCATATTGACCGGCACCACATACAGCATCACCGACACGCCTAGCGACAACGCGGCTCCGGCCACCGCGCCCACGCCGCCCAGCACCATGCCTTCCAGTGCCAGCGTGCGCAGCAGCTGCGAGGGCAGGGTGCCCATGGCCCGCAGTGTGCCGATCTCCCGGGTGCGCTCGATGATGGCCATGGCCATGGCGTTGGTCACCACAAACACCACGATGACGCCGATGATCAGCCCCAGCGCGCCGAAGATGCGGTTGTACAAATCGCGCACCGACTTGTAGAAGAAGGCCTGATCCATCCAGGTCTGCACCGTCAACGCCGGATATTCGGCGGCCAGGCGCTGCTGTGCGGGTGCCGTCGATTCCATGCGGTCCAGGAAAATGCCCAGGCTCGATACGCGTTGCGTTACCAATAATCTTTGCGCGGTCACGATGTCGGTATAGACCAGGCGCTTGTCGATGTCGGGTACGCCGGTCGAGAAGATACCCTTGACGCGCACGTCCATGGCGTTCATCGCCCCTTCGGCGGTGCTGGCCAGCAGGGTCAGGCTGCTGCCGGGCGTGGCCTTGAGGCTGCGCGCCAGGCCTTCGCCCAACATGATTTCGGCGTCTGGGCTGCCGGAAGACAGCACCTGCCCGGCGGTGATGGTCAGGAACGGGCCCTTGACGCCAAACTCGCTGTCGGGCTCCACGCCGGTGGCCATCATCACCGTGGACTTGTCGCCATTGCTGATCAGACCGCTGAATTCCACCTTGGGCAGCACCTGGCGCACGGCCGGGTCGGCCAGCAGCTGGGTGCGCAGGGCAGCAACGTTGTCCAGTCCGTTCTGCAATGGCGTGTCCTCGTCGCGGGTGAACTGCTCCGGCTTGCCCAGGATCAAGTGGCCGGTAGTGCGCGCCGCGGCCTGGGCCAGCGCCTCGTAGGTGTACAGCGCAAAGCCGCCGGCCAGCAAAATGGCCGCAGTACCGAGTGCTGCAATCGACACCGTGACTAGCGAGCGGCGGCGGTTGCGCAGCGTGTTCTGGATGGCAAATTTCAGCCACATATTCATTGCGATGTTCATTGGATTCTCCCGTCCAGAAGGGCCACGATCCGGTCACAGCGGCCGGTCAGGCGGCTGTCGTGGGTGGCAATGACAAAGGCCGCACCTTCGGCATGGCCGCGTTCGCGCATCAGGTCCAGCACCTGGTCGGCGGTATGCGAATCCAGGCTGGCCGTGGGCTCGTCGGCAATCACCAGGCGCGGGCGTTTGATCAGCGCGCGGGCAATGGCCACGCGCTGGCGCTGGCCGCCGGAAAGCGCATCGGGGCGGTGGTGGGCGTGGTCTTGCAGACCGACCGCTTTCAACTGGGCGGCCACGCGTTCGCGCCGCTCGGCCGGGGGCACGCCGATCAAAAACAGCGGGTAGTCCACGTTCTCGGCCACGGTCATCACCGGCACCAGGTTGAAGCTCTGGAACACAAAGCCCAGCGCATCGCGGCGCAAGAGCGTGCGCTGCACTTCATCCAGCCCGCCGATGGCCTGACCGTCCAGCGTGATCTCGCCCGAGTCGGGTGTGTCGATCAGGCCGCACAGGTTCAGGATGGTGCTCTTTCCACTGCCGGATGGTCCGGTCAGCGCCAGCAGTTCGCCACGCTGCACGCTCAGGTCGACGCCCTGCAACGCCGGTATCACGTGCTGGCCCAGACGGTAGGTCTTGTGCACGCCGCGCATGGAGACCACGGCGGCCGCTGGTGCTGCGGCGCTCATGACGACAAACCCTTCAGCAGGGCCTGGGCTTGCGCGGCCTGGGGCGCCTGGCTTTGCACGATCAGGTCGAGGTAGCGCTTGGCCTCGCTGGTGTTCTGGGCCTTGGTCGCCTCGTTCGCCGCCTTCAGCCAGACCGTGCCGCGAAAGCCCAGCGGGGCCGTGGCCAGCAGCGGGCTGGCCAGCACTTCGCCCAACAGCTTGTTGCCGCGGTCAGCCCGGTGCATGAAACCGGGCACCGCCAGGAAGGTATTGGCGGCAACATATTTCACTTCCAGCACGCCGGGCGTGCCGTTTTGCACGGGTGCATCGTGGGCCGGGTTGAGCATGCTCAGGGCCTTGTCCAACTGCGACAGCCCATCTTCGGCATAGCCCATCTTCTTCCACGGCAGCCAGGTGGTCGTGGCCTTCATGGCGGTGGCGGCACCGGCATAGGCCAGCAGCACCGGGTTGGTGGGCTCACTTTTGAGCAGACCCGAGAACGCCTCGGCGGCTTGTTCTATGGCCGCGCTGTCACCGGCGCTGGCTTGCAAAAAGTGCTTGAATGCACTCTGGAACTGGGCCTCTGGCACGGCCCAGGTGGCGCTGCCAAAGCCGATGAGGCTGACGGCAACGGTGAGTGCGGCTATGCGGCGGGATATGGTTTTGGGGGTGCTGGGGTTCACTGCGGACTCCTTTGAATTGAATGAGGAGTGCAGTGTCTGAATCCATCGTCTTGCGCGCATCCGCTTTGAGACGAAGCGCCGCATTGCGGCGCGAAATGCCTTTGGATGGCGCGAAATTCGTGCGCAACCTGCGCGGAATCCGCGCGATAGGGCCGCTGTTAGCCGATCAAACTACAGCTGGCCTTCGGTCAGCGTGTCGAGCTGGAAGCGTCCGCTCTTGTGCCACAACCAGGTGTCGGTGTAGGTCACGTGGCCCATCTTGATGGGGGCCGGAAAGGGCGCCGCCGATCGCACCGAACGTTCAATCTCGGCCACCACTTCCGGTGCATGGCTGGGTGCGCGCATCCAGCGCAGCGCGGTCACCGCACCTTGGCCATTGATGTCCACCTGCAGCACGGCGACGGCGTGGAGCAAGGGCGGCAATTTTCCTGCGTAGATGCGATTGCTGTTCTTGGCGTACAAGTGGCTTGCACCATCGCGCCGGTATTCGCGCGGCGTACTGGCATAGGAGGCGCGGGTCGTGATGGCGGTGGAGGGTGGTGCTGGAGGGGGCGTTGGTTGGGCCACGGGCGGAGGTGGCGCGGGTGCGGGGGGCGGTGGGGGTGGCTGCGTAGTGCATGCCGCGAGGATGCAGGCAGTACCGACAACCAGACTGCCGCGCAGACGGTTGGGCACGCGGGTGTTCAGGCGGGTCGATGGGTTCATGGTGTGTCAATGCGTGCGCAAGTCCGTCAGGGCATACTCGGTGGCTGGATTTTCCGCCAGAAGCGCAGGCTTGCGCAACAAATAGGTATCTGAATGTGAGTTTGATTGTCGGGTTGCTGGAACGGTTGGCGCTGGATGCCGCGGTGCTGGTCACGGTGCAATCGACGCGCGGCTCCGTGCCGCGTGAGCCTGGCACCTGGATGGCAGTCTTTGCCAGCACGACGGTGGCGACGGTGGGCGGCGGGCATCTGGAGTTTGATGCCATCGCCCACGCACGCCGCCTGTTGCAGCACGGCACCGGCGAGGCGCTGGTGCGCTATGCGCTGGGCCCCAGCCTGGGCCAGTGCTGCGGCGGCGAAGTGTTTTTACATTTTGAGAGGATTGCCGCAGCGGACACCGATGCACTGCGCCTGCGCCTGGCCAGCGCTCGCACGCCTGTGGCCCTGTTCGGTGGCGGCCATGTGGGGCGCGCCGTGGTGCGGGTGCTGGCTGCCTTGCCGATGGCGCTGACCTGGATCGACAGCCGCGACGAGATCTTTCCCGACGACCTACCTGCCAACGTGCACTGCGAGCACTCGCATCCGGTGCAGGCCGCCGTGGCCGACGTGCCGCCGGGCGCACGGGTGCTGATCATGAGCTTCAGCCATGCCGAAGACCTGGACGTCGTGGCCGCCTGCCTGGAGCGGCAACGTGCGCACGGCGATTTGCCGTATGTGGGGCTGATCGGCAGCAAGACCAAATGGGCGTCGTTTCGCCAGCGCCTGGTGGCACGCGGCTTCTCCGAGGCCGAACTGGCCCACATCACTTGCCCGATAGGCGTGCCCGGCATTGCGGGCAAGGAGCCGGAGGTGATTGCGGTGGCGGTCGCGGCCCAAATCTTGCAAGTCTCCGGGTGAGCCGCCACGGCGCGGCAAAACTGTATACACTTTGCCATCGCGCCAAGGAGACCGCATCACATGGAAAGTTACCTGCTGGACTGGGCCAATCTGCTGCTGCGCTGGGTCCACGTCATCACCGCCATTGCATGGATTGGTTCCTCCTTCTATTTTGTGTTTCTGGACAGCAGCCTCACGCCGCCCGAGGATGAAGACCTGAAGCGCCAAGGCGTCAGTGGCGAGCTGTGGGCGGTGCATGGCGGGGGCTTCTACCACCCGGTCAAGTTCGCCGGCGCGCCGCCGCAGCTACCGGCCCATCTGCACTGGTTTTACTGGGAAAGCTACAGCACCTGGCTCAGTGGCTTCTCGCTGTTCACCGTGTCCTATCTGTGGAGCGCGGGCACCTACCTGATCGACAAATCGGTGATGGACTGGTCACCGGCCGCGGCCGTAGCTGTAGCCTTGTCGTTTCTGGTGGTGTTCTGGCTGGCCTACGATGGCATCTGCCGCGCCTTTGGCAACCGCAAGAACGGTGACGCCATCGTCGGTGCGCTGTTGCTGCTGCTGGTGGCCGCGGCGGCCTGGCTGGCCTGTCACTGGTTTGCCGGGCGGGCCGCCTTTCTGCTGGTAGGCGCGATGATCGCCACCAGTATGAGCGCCAATGTGTTTTTCTGGATCATCCCCGGCCAGAAGACGGTGGTGGCCGATATCGCGGCCGGCCGGCCCGTCGACCCCATCCACGGCAAGCGCGGCAAGCAGCGCAGCGTGCACAACACCTACTTCACGCTGCCCGTGCTGTTTGCCATGCTCAGCGGCCACTACAGCTTCACCTACACCCACCCGCAGAACTGGCTGGTGCTGGTGGCCATGATGTTCGCCGGTGCCGCCATCCGCCAGTTCTTTGTGCTGCGCCACGGCTTCAAACTGGGGCGCAATAGTCACCCCTGGCCGTATGCGCTGGCGGGCGTGGTGGTGATCGTGGGCGTCATCGCCTGGCTCAGACCGGCCCCGGCTGATGCGATTGCTACACATTCAATAGCGACAAATACAGAACCGACGAGGGCTGGAGGCCCAATTGCCTACAAGACTTTGCAGGCGGTGCTGGAACAGCGCTGCTATCTGTGCCACGGCGCGCAGGTTCAGATGAAGAATGTGCGGCTCGATTCGGTGGATGGGGTGAAGCTGCACGCCCAGGCCATCTTCCAGCAGGCCGTGGTCACCAAGGCCATGCCGCTGAACAATGCGACTGGCATCACCGAGGCCGAGCGCGGCCTGATCCGGCAGTGGTTTGAGAGCGGCGCGGCGTTGAACTAGGCCCCCGGGCCTGGGCTGGTAGAGTACCGGCATTCAGTTACTGGTAATCCGCATGCCCATCCGACTCGTCGCCGCTTTGACCGCACTGCTTCTTGCATTCTCTTCATCGGCGTGGGCCGGAGAGCGCGGCTATTTCGGCTTTGGTTTTTCGCTGGACGCCGAAGGGGCGTTCTGGAACCCGACCATACGCGCCGCCAAGATCGCCAAGGTGTCAGCCAAATCACCGGCCGCGCTGGCCGGCATTGTGGCGGGCGATGAAGTGATCGAGGTCGCCGGCAAAGCGGTGGCCGGGGCCAAGGGCAAGGACATCCAGGCCCTGATCGAGAAGGACATTGGCGAATCGGTGGAGATCAAGTTGCGCCGCGCCAATGGTGAAACTGCCAGCGTCACCCTGGTGGCCGCGGCCCGCACCTGGTAGTCGCAGCGATACGCGTTTGGTCTTTCATTCAAACGTCTTTGCCACTTTGCCCCTGATCTCCTGCATCTCCCCGCTGGTGGTCATTCTCTTGAGCACGGAGTTAAGACGCATGCCCAATTCACGGTGTTGGCCCAACAGATAGTGGTACAGGGGGGTCGTCTCCAGCACGCCCTCCAGTCGCACGATCCCCGCGGCACGGGCCAAGGGGTGTGGCTTGCTGTGAACCGGGTCACTCATGACGAGCACATCCACCGCGTTGCGTTGAAGAAGCCGCAACATCTCGACAATAGAACCGGCTTCCACGCGGTGCGTGCCACCCGGAAGATTGCGTTCGATGAGAAGCGTACCGCGCAAGTACGCGACGCGCAGCCCGTCGAGTTGTCTCCAGGAATTTACTTGGCGCTTGGTGTCAACGGCGTAGACCCGAATTTCGGTGGCGGCGATCGGGGTGTCCACGCGGTACAGGGTGGGCTGTTCGGCGGCCAGCCCGGCGATGCGGAACACATTGCCATCCAATTCGCCAATGAGCATCATCAGCATGGCACGGCGTGATGGAAGATCGATGAATTCGACGGGCTGCTTGAGTTCAGCGTAGGCCTGCGCCAGGATCGCCTCACCGCCGGCCGTCAGCGTGTCCGATTTTTGGTCCCAAGTGCCAATGTGCAAAGTCTGGGCCTGCACGCCCAGGGCGAGCAGCAAACCCAACCAGAGACAAATCGTCCGACGGCCAAGCCGCGTCATGGAGGCGCCTTCCTAGCCTGCCAAGCCGGCAAACACGTTCTGCACGTCGTCGTTGCCGTCGATGGCCGCCAGGAAGGCTTCCACTTCTTCAAGTTGTTCAGCACTCAGGCTGGCCGGGTCGATCGGGTTCTTGGCCTTGTAGCCCAGCTTGGCCGACAGCACGGTAAAGCCCTGGGCCGGCAGGGCGCGGCTCACCAGGTCCAGGTCGGCCGGGTCGGTCAGGAACAAGGTGTTGCCTTCGTCCTCGCCGGGCTCCAGGTCCTGCGCACCGGCCTCGATGGCGGCAACTTCGGGGTCAGCGCCCGCGGTGGCGGGTTCGGCCTCGATCATGCCCACATGGTCAAAGTCCCAGGCCACCGAGCCCGAGGTGCCCAGCTGGCCCTTGCGGAACAGCACGCGCATTTCGGGGGCGGTGCGGTTCACGTTGTCGGTCAGGCATTCGACCATCAGCGGCACGCGGTGGGGTGCAAAGCCTTCGTAAATCACGTGGTCAAAGTGCACGGCCTCGCCGGTCAGGCCGGCGCCCTTTTTGATGGCACGCTCCAGCGTTTCCTTGGGCATGGAGACCTTGCGGGCCTGCTCCAGCACCAGCCGCAGGCGCGAGTTGCCTGCCGGGTCGGCGCCGCTGCGCGCGGCAATCATGATGTCCTTGGCCAAGCGTCCAAACAGCTTGCCCTTGGCATTTGCTGCGAGTTCCTTGCCTTTTGCTTTCCACTGTGCGCCCATGTCAGGTATTCCTTGGTGTTGTCTTTGGGGGGTCTTGGTTATACACCAGCCAACTGCAGTGCCAGCGCATTGTGCCGCTCCACGAGCGGTCCCAGGTCCAGCGTGGTGAGCTGACCCTGGCGCACCACCACACGGCCGTTGATGATGGTGTAGTCGGCCTGCGGACTGCTGCACAGCATCAACGCACCTACCGGATCGTGCACAGCGCCACCGGCAAAGCCCAGGGTGTCCAGCTCAAACAGCGCCAGGTCGGCACACATACCCACGGCGATGTGGCCTATGTCGCTGCGCCCCAGCACCTGTGCGCCACCCCGTGTGGCCAGGCTCAGGGCGTCGCGCGGAGTCATCTCGGCGGGGCCCAGATCGCAGCCAAAGAAGGTGCGCTGCTCACCACTGGGCAGCGTGCGCACCTCGGGCGGCTGCAGGGCGCGGCCCACGCGGGCCAGCAGCAGGGCCTGGCGGGCCTCGTTCACCATATGGGCTGCGTCGTTGCTGGCGCAGCCATCCACACCCAGGCCCACGGGCACACCGGCGTCGAGCATGCGGCGCACGGGTGCAATGCCGCTGGCCAGGCGCATATTGCTGCACGGGCAGTGGGCCACACCGGTGCGGGTAGCGGCAAACAGGCTGATGCCCTCAGTGTCCAGCTTGACGCAGTGGGCGTGCCAGACATCCGGCCCCAGCCAGCCCAGGTCCTGGGCGTATTGCGTGGGCGTGCAGTTGAATTTTTCGCGGGAATAGGCCAGGTCGTGGTCGTTCTCGGCCAGGTGGGTGTGCAGTCGTGCACCCAGCGCGCGGGCCAGCAGCGCGGATTCGCGCATCAGGTCGCGGCTCACGCTAAAGGGCGAGCAGGGTGCTACCGCCACATTGACCATGGCGCCGTGCGCGGTGTCGTGGTACTGCTCGATCAGCCGTTGCGTGTCCTTCAGGATGAAGTCCTCGCGCTCCACCACGCGGTCGGGCGGCAAACCGCCCTGGCTCTGGCCCACGCTCATGCTGCCGCGCGTCGCCACAAAACGCATGCCGATCTCGTGGGCGGCCGCAATGCTGTCGTCCAGGCGCACGCCATTGGGGTAGATATAGAGGTGGTCGCTGCTGGTGGTGCAGCCGCTTAGCATTAATTCGGCCATGGCCACCTGGGTGCTGACCCGCACCATCTCGGGGGTCAAACCGGCCCAAATGGGGTACAGGCCGCCCAGCCAGCCAAACAGCTCGGCGTTTTGCACCGCCGGTATGGCCCGGGTCAGGCTCTGATACATATGGTGGTGGGTGTTCACCAGGCCGGGCGTGACCAGGTGCCGGCGGGCATCGATCACCTGGTCGGCGGCCAGGGCGTCGGCCGGCAGGTCGGCGGACGGGCCGACAAAGGCGATGCGGTGGTCGCGTATGTAGATAGAGGTGTTGGGCAACTCGCGCGCGCAGGCCGGGTCGACATGGTCCAGTGTGGCGACGCAGCGGGCGTTGTGAATCAGCAGGTTTTGCATCTGGACGCATTTCACCATGGCGGGGGCCCCGTTCCGGCAACATTTGGCAATACCTTTCCGGCGAATCCGGATATGGTTTGGCACTGATGTTTGATCTTGCTCAATATGGAGGCAGGGCAGGCACGGCAAAGTCCGCACTATGCTAGCCGCACAAACCATCTTCTCCAATCGGCCCGTCGAGTCGGCGGCCACGGGTACCGTGTTGTTGCAGCGATCGGCAGCAACGGATTCGGTCATCTATATCGACAGCGGGCGGGTTCTGCTCGGCGTGGTTGGTACCGGGGCGAACGCCGGAACCATCGAGCACCAATTGGGGGTGGTTGAAGGCCCTAGTTGGCTGGAAGCCACAGCTGCGGTGCTGAACCTGCCCAGTGCGGTCGACGCCGTAGCGCAGAGCGGTGTCCAGTTTCACCGCTTGCCATTGGAAGAATTCAGGGCCAACCTGGGCACCTGTGCACCAGGCGTGCAGTCCATGCTGCTCGACATCGCCCGTTCGCACCGGCAGCAGACCGAGTTGACGGTCAGCCGGCTGGCCAAGGACGCCGAGGCGCGATGCGCTGAATGGCTGCTCAGCCACGCCGAAACCAGTGAACACGGTGGCTGCACGGTGCAATTGCAGCAACGCAAACGCGCCATAGCCGCCCAACTGGGCATTGCACCCGAAACGCTGTCGCGCGTGCTGCGCCACCTGCGGGAGCTGCGCCTCATCAGTGGCTCCGGCCGCACCGTGGACCTGGTGGACCCCGTAGGCCTGCGTACCCTGGCCGGCCCCAGTGCGCCCTGCCAGTGTGGCGTGGTTTGAGACTTCGCGGGACAGCTCTTTAGCTGGTTTTGTAGCCCATGGTTTGCGGCAGCCACAGCACGATCTGTGGGAACACCGTCATCGCCACCAGCAGCGCCAGCAGCATGGCCAGGAAGGGCCAGCCCTCCTTCATCATCTCGCCAATCGGAATGCCGGTCAGCGCCTTGGTCACAAACAGCAGCATGCCAAACGGCGGGTGAATCAGCCCAATCATCATGTTCAGCACGACCAGCACGCCAAAGTGCACCAGGTCCACTCCCAGCAATTTGGCGGCGGGCAGCAGCATGGGCACAAACACCAGCAGCAGCACCGATACATCCAGAAAACAGCCCAGCACCAAAAACATCACGTTGACCAGCAGCAAGAACTTGAGCTGGCTCAGGTGCATGCTGTCCACCCACTGCGCCATGGCCTGTGGCACACCTTCGGCGGTAAAGGCGTAGTTCAGCATGAAGGAGCCCGCCAGAATCACCGTGATGACGGCGCTGCCGCGCGTCGACTCCATGACCACGCCCCAAAAGGTGCGCCAGCTCAAAGCCCGGTAGACGACGCCGGCCAGGATCAGCGCATGCAGGGCCGCCACCGCCGCCGCCTCGGTGGGCGTGAAGGCGCCGGAATAAATGCCGCCGAGCAACACGATGGGCATGGACAGCGGCAGCGCACCGCGAAACAGAATGCTCGGCCACTCGCGCAGCGGCACTGGTTCTTCGCGCGGCATGTTGCGCTTGACCGCAATGCAATGCACCACGACCATCATCAGCAAGGCCATGCAGAACCCTGGCACCACGCCACCCAGGAATAGCGCCCCCACCGAGGCGCCGGACACCAGCGCGTAGATCACCATCGGAATGCTGGGCGGAATGATGGGGCCCAGCGTGGCACTGGCCACCACCACGGCACCGGCAAAACCGCGTGAATATTCTGGCTTCTTGAGCATCTGCTTGATGGTGACCAGACCGGGGCCGGCGGCATCGGCGATGGCGCTGCCACTCATGCCGGAAAAGATCACGCTGACCAGAATGTCCACCTGGGCCAGGCCACCCCGCATGCGCCCGACCAGGATGCGGCAGAAGTCGAAGATGCGTTCGCTGACCGTGCCCGCATTCATGATGTTGGCCGCAAACACAAACAGCGGCACGGCCAGCAGCACGTAGCTGTTGTACAGGCCGTTGCCCACCTGCTCGGCCACTAGGCCCAGGTCCTGGCGCTTGACCAGCAGGTAGGCAAAGCCGGAGACCAGCATCGAAAAACCAATCGGTATGCGCAGCAGCATGCCCGCGACGAGCACGCCCACCAGCGCCAGCAAGGCGGTGTTCATAGTCGCAGCTCGCTGTGCAGACCCTGGCCCCGCACCGCTTGCCAGATGGCCCACGCGCTTCGCACCACCAGGGCCACCATCAGCAACACCAGCGGCAGATACACCCACATCAGGGGAATTTCCAGAACCGGCGTCCCTTCGCGCTGCATGAAGTGCACGTAGTCCCAGGTTGCCGGCAGGCCGGCCAGTGCCAGTCCTCCCACCAGCAGATTGCCGGCGATGGCCATGGCCTGGCGCGCGCGCCGCCCCACGCTGTTCCACACCAGGTCAAACACCACGTGCTCGCGTTGCGGCACCACAAAGGCCGCCGCCCACAGGATGACCCAGATGTACAGAATGACTGCGGCCTCGTCGGTCCAGGGCAGTGGCCGGTTGAAGCCAAAGCGCGCACCGATCTGGATGATGAAGACCGCAAACAAAGTCAGAAAGAGCCCGCCACCGATGGCGTTGGCGGAGCGTTGCAGCCAGCGTGCCACCAGGTTCACTGCGTAGCGTTGATACGGTCAACCAGGCCCGCGGGCCAGACCTTGGCGTAGTCCGAGTTCTGGTAGGTGGCTTGCACCGCCTTGCGGAAGGCCGTCACGTCGGGGGTGGAGACCTGCAAGCCTTCCTTCTTGAAGAACTCCACCAGTTGGGACTCTTCCTGCATGTTGTTGTCGTTGTTATACACCGCAGCGGCTTGCGCTGCGGCGCTGACTTTTTGCTTTTGGACGGCGGTCAGCGCGTTGAAGGCCTTGTTGGAGATTGCAATGAACAGGCTGTCCACCAGGTGGCTGGACAGGACGATCTGCTTGGTAACTTCATAAAACTTGGCGGCGCGCACGCTGGGCAGCGGGTTGTCCTGGCCATCAATGGTGCCGGTTTTCAGGCCCAGGTACACCTCGCCAAAGGCTAACGGCGTGGCGGTGGCGCCCAGCGCGTTGCCCAAAAAGAGCCAGTCCTTGGAGCCCGGCATGCGCAGCTTGATGCCCTTGAGGTCGGCCGGTGTTTTGACCGTGCGCGCCTCACGCAGATTGACCTGGCGCGTGCCCAGGTAGCAGGTGGACAGCACCGTCACATCCATCTTGTCGGACACGGTTTTGAACAATTCCTTGCCAATGGGTCCGCTGAAAACCTTCTGCTGGTGTGCCGGGTCGCGCAGCATGTAGCCCGCCGTGAACACCGAAAACTCGGGCACCAGCTTGGCAATGTCGGCTGGCGCCATGGAGGTCAGCTCCAGAGTGCCCCGCGCCATGGCGGCGGGCTCTGCCCCTTGTTTGAACAGCGATGCGTTGAGGTTGATCTGTACATCAAACTCGCCGGGCGCAGATTTTTCCAATGAGTCCTTGAACACGGTCCACATCTTGGCATGCCAGGCGTCCGGCACGGCGGGGGTGGAGATGCGCAGCACCGTCCTGGTCTGGGCGATGGCGGGCAACGCCAGGGCGCTGAGGGCGGCGGCAGCGGTCAACAGCGTGCGGCGCTTGAAGTGGCTGGAGGTGGGCATGGGCAATACAGGAGTTGGAACGCGCGGGTGTGCGGCTCAGAATGCAAAACCAGCAGTGTATTACTGCTGGCTGGCAGGGCAACACCCCATGGCGTGCGGCATCGCGATCCAGCTGGTTTGATCTATATCACTGACTGCCTTGCCACTGCGTTTTACCATGGGCGCCAGCACGTCGGTATGCCAATTTCCCCAGCAGTTCGGTACTTGTCTGGCGGGTCTGGGAGCACTGGCTGCGGTGACCCATCACTTCACTCGAGTACTACCGTGACCCCTGACAAAACTCCCCCTGCTGCCAACCCCTGCCCGCAGGACTCGCCCGCGTGTTCGGCGCGACCGTTACCGCCTCTGCCGGGCGGATCGGGCAGCACCAGCTCGCGCCGTAACTTTCTGGCTGCCGGCGGAGCGATAAGCGTGTCGTCGTTGATGGGCGCTGCCGCGCTGATGGCACAGACAGACGACCCCAAAGCCACCGTGGAGTGGGCAGAGCACTTCCAGACCAACTACCGGCTGATGACACCTGCGGAAAAGGCCGAGGCCCGCGCCCGGCTGGAGCGTCGCTATTCGGCCCAATACAGCAAGAAGGTGACGGTGGACACCACCGAGGCGCTGCCCGGCGTGCTGATGGGCTACGCCCTGAACATCCGCAAGTGCATAGGCTGCCGCCGTTGCGTCAAGGCCTGCGTCGAGGAAAACAACCAGACCCGCGGCCAGAGCCCCGGCGAGCGCATCGAGTGGATCCAGGTGCTGCGCATGGAGCGCGGGGAATTCGCGCAGGACAAGATGAACGCTGGCTACCCGGAAGGCCTGGGCATTCAGGTCGGTGGCAATGCCTACACCCCGGCAGGCCAGGTGCTCGAAGGCCAGTACCACTACGAGCCCGAGGCCGTACCGGAAAAAGACGCTACCTATATGCCGATTGCCTGCATGCAGTGCGAGAAACCGCCCTGCGTCAAGGTGTGCCCGGTGCGCACCACCTACCGCGAGGCCGATGGCCCGGTGGTGATTGACTACAACTGGTGCATTGGTTGCCGCATGTGCATGGGTGCCTGCCCGTACTGGGCCCGGCGCATCAACCTGACCACGCCGGTACTGCCCAAGGACGAGATGAACCCGGTCACCCACTACCTGGGCAACCGGCCCCGCATGCGCGGCGTGGTTGAAAAATGCCACTGGTGCCTGCAGCGCACGCGCCAGGGACGTTATCCGGCCTGTGTCGAAGTCTGCCCGGTGGGTGCGCGCAAGTTCGGCAATTTGCTGGACCCTGAAAGCGAAGTGAGCCTGATTCTGGCCCGCAAGAACGTGTTCCGGCTGAAGGCAGAGCTCAACACCTTTCCCAAGTTCTTCTACTTCTACGATTGAGGAGCGCGATTGTGGAAAAACTCATTGCTTTCACCACCGACTACATCCGCTATGTCCTCAAGGGCGGGACCAAGTTCTATGCCTGGATGGGCGTTCTGGCCCTGTTCAGTGCGGGCGCCCTGTACGCGTTCTACCTGCAGAACACCGAGGGCCTGATCGTCACCGGCATGACCAGCCAGATCCACGACGGACTCTACTTCGCCAATCTGGTGTTTCTGGTGGGCGTGGCGGCCGGGGCGGTGACCATCGTGTTTCCCGCGTACGTCTACCACCACAAGGGCATGCATGAGGTAACCGTGCTGGGCGAAATGCTGGCGATCTCGGCGGTCATCATGGTCACGCTGTTCGTGTTTGCCCACATGGGGCGTCCCGACCGGCTGTGGCACATGCTGCCGTTTGTCGGCATCTTCAACCTGCCGGGCTCCATGCTGGCGTGGGATGTGCTGGCGCTCACTGGCTACCTCATGCTCAATTTCGCCTGCGGGTTTTACTACCTCTATGCGAAATACACCGGCGTTCCGGTCAACAACAAGATCTTCATGCCCCTGGTGTATATCTCCATCGTCTGGGCGCTGAGCATCCACACCGTCACGGCCTTTCTGATTGCCACCATGCCGGCGCGTCCCATGTGGTACCACAGCATGATGCCGATCCGCTTCATCACGACGGCGTTTGCGGCGGGGCCCTGCCTGATCATTCTGGCCTTCATGATCATCCGAAAAAACACCAAGATGTGGATTCAGGACAGCGCCATCAACCTGCTGGCGGTCATCGTCACCTGGTGCCTGGGCCTTGCGTTGTTCCTGACCATGTCGGAAATCGTGGTCGAGTTGTATGCGCGCACCGAGCATGCCAACGGCCTGTACTACCTGATGTTCGGCCTACACGGCCTGACCAGTCTGGTGCCCTGGTTCTGGAGTTCGCTGGCCTTCATGCTCATCGCCTTCGTGATGTTCCTGATTCCCAGCGTGCGCACCAATTACAAACTGTTGCCCATTGCCTGCGTGCTGGCCTTTGTCGGCATCTGGATCGAGAAGGGCATGGGGCTGATCGTGCCCGGTTTCATCCCCACTCCCATCGGAGAAGTCACCGAGTACTACCCCACCTTTATCGAGGTGGTGATGAGTGTCGGCAACTGGGCCATCGGCTTCCTGATCCTGACCATCTTGCTCAAGGGGGCGATAGGCATCCTGATCGGCGAGGTCAAATTCGACGCTAGTACGGCGGAAAAATCGCCGGGTTTTGCCAGCGGCGGCAAGCCTGCCACCAGCGCACCACGGTGAGGCCAGCACCATGAAAACGACTACATGCAGCGCGATGATTCTGGCCTTCTGCTGCGGGCTAATTTCCTCTGCCTTGGCGCAACCGGCGCCACAAGCCGAGACAACCTGTTTTGAGAGCCGCAAGGGCGCATCCGAAGTCGTCAAGCGCGACCTGCAACCCGGCTGGCCCAACGTGAAGTGTTCCACCAAAACCGGCGCGGTCCTGTGGTGGGGAGACCCCTTTGACGGCACGGTACCCATGGGCGACATGCCGCTACTGGAGAAGGTGCCACCCGGCCATGCGGTGGTCAAACCCCGCTCCGAGAAGCTCGCGCTGATGCCGATGTGCGGCACGGCGTGCCACAACGGCGTGGGTCCTCAGTTCAATCCACCCAAGTTGCCCGTCGGCAAGAAACCCGCCCCCACCCCGACGATGGCCGCCATGGTGCCTGATCTGCAGAACCTGCAACATGGACGCGGTCGCATCTGGTGCCTGGACTGCCACCACACCACCCAGCGCAACAAGCTGGTCGACAACTTTGGCGACCCCGTCAGCTTTGACCAGCCGCAGTTGCTGTGCGGCAAGTGCCATGGCGACAAGATGCGCGACTGGCGCGACGGCATCCACGGCAAGCGCATCGGTGAATGGGCCAGCACCGGCAAGAAGCGCTGGTTCACCTGCACCGAATGCCATAACCCGCACAACGTGCAGGACGGCGCCAGAAACCGGGGCTTCGTCCAGATTGCACCCGAGACGCCGCCGCAGTTGCCCAAGGGCATGAAGGACGCCAAGCACGAGTTGTTGCACGGTGTTGCACAACACTGATATGGCACCACACGCAAACCTCCCAGACCTGCAGGCCGACGCTGCCGTGGTACCCGAGCCTGGCAAAGACCGGGGTGACCCCACGTGGATTGCCCCCGCCCTGACGGCGTCCGACAAGACGCGCAACGTCGGTAAGACCAACGTCTTCTTTGGCCCCCCGCTGGCGATCCTGGCGGATGGGCAAAAGAACACGCTGGAGATCAGCGGCAAGCTCAACCGCACGGCTGAGCGCTACCTGGAAATCCTCAAGCACCACGGGCTGGAACTCACAGCGCCGGAGCGCGCCTGCCTGGCCCACATCTGCCATATCGGCTTCATGTCGCCGCTGGAGATTGAAGAGCTGCCCTTTGAGGTCACCATGACCCGTTTCGAGTGCGAGGGATTGGACAAGGCCGCCTTGGCAACCAAGCTCGAAGCCGCCAGCTTTGCCGATCTGGTGGCCATCGTCGAGTCACTGGGGTTCTAACAAAAAATGCCAAACCGCGTGCAATGGGATGCTGCCTACAGCGTGGGCCATGACACCCTGGACAGCCAGCACCGGGCCATCCTGGCGCAGTGCAATGCCCTGGCCGACTGCATTGCGGACGCTGGCCCCGACAGCGAGCTGAAGTTCCAGGACACCCTTGTTGCACTGCTGGATCAGGCGCGGGAGCACTTTGCGACCGAAGCGGCGCTGCTCACCCAATGCGCCTACCCCTCGCTGGACGCGCACCACAACGAACGCGACGAGTTCGACTATCTGGCCAACGACATCATCACGACCGAGAACTTTGAAAAGATCGAGCTCCAGCGATTCCTGGCCCTGTGGTGGGTTGGGCATATCGTGGGCTCTGGCAAGCAGTACCGGGCCTTTTTGGACAAGTTGCCGATGGCGTGAGTCTGGCGAACCGGGTGTCCGTTCCCTGGCCTCAGTCGCAGGCGAACATGTGGGGTTGGCATCCACCCTTTTGTTAGCGCTGTGATGGGCGCGCAAGCTCTGTGGTAACTGCGAGTTGAGGCCGATGAACGGACACCCGGTCCGCCAGCCGGGCAGCGTGGTTTTGGGAAACGGAGAAGGGGGATGCTGTTGAGGTTCGGCGGCTTGGGGGCGGAAGCGGTCATAGACTATTGGACTATGAATGACACTTAGAGGCTGGAAGCAGTCGTTTGAAGGTGTTGAGTCAACTTGTGCAATGAGCCCGAAGCTGCCATTCGTAACGCTCTTGAGCAGTCATTCCGCAATAGTCAATTTGCTCGCGGACGACGCTCCCGATTCGTGAAATAGGCAATGGAAGCAGGCAATGTGGTGAGTTGCTTTTCCATGTAAGCATCGAAAGTGGGGTACTCATCCGGCTCAGTATTGTCGAACCAGACGAGCGGCGGCTGCACCTGGCCTTTCTCAATCAACATGCAGAGCACACCTAAGGTCCCGTCACTGACTGCAACGGGTAGGAGTTGCTTCCGTTTTGAGCGATATCGCCCGAGAGCTGTGTTGCTAATCAGGCGAAGCTGTTGCTGTGCCTTGTCCATGAGTGCTGAACCATGGAGGTCCGAAGTACCGAACAACGAGAACGTACCGGAAAACTCCGACCAACCGTTCGCGTGAAGCAAAAACTCTCGGTGCATTGGGTCAAGTTTTACACGCAGGTGATGTTCTGCAGCAACTACCTCCGCCTCTAACGCAGCAGGCATTGGCAGGGGCAGTGGCTCCCCACCTGGAACCAACACTTCCCATAGTTTTTGAGCCAGCGGGAGGTACGCGGAAATGAACTCAGATGCATTCATGGCCATTTTTTAATTGATCTTTGATGTTTCAATACTGTCACGAGCCGATAGCCTCTCCAGTGAAGGGACCGCCGCTGCATTTTCGACTTACGACGGTACCACGTGGATGACTGCAATGCGTCTGAACCTGACCAGCCGCAACACCTGACGCTTACCCGTCTTGCACAACTTCACCCCGCCAGCGCCTTGAGCACATTCTCCGCCGTGGCCGGCGCCGTCAGCCGCACGGGGCTGCCGTCACCCACCGAAGCAATCGCATCACGCAACGCTTCATACACGCTGATGGCCAGCATGAACGGCGGCTCGCCGACGGCCTTGCTGCCGAAGACGTTGTCCTCACGGTTCGGCTCGGGCCACAGGTCCACCTTGAAATGCTCGGGCACATCGCCGGCCGTGGGAATCTTGTAGGTGCTGGGGGCGTGGGTGGTCAACAGGCCTTTGTCGTTCCACACCAGTTGCTCGGTGGTCAGCCAGCCCATGCCCTGCACAAAGCCGCCTTCGATCTGGCCGATGTCTATGGCCGGGTTGATGCTGCGCCCCACGTCGTGCAGGATGTCCACCTTCAGCACGCGGCTCTCGCCGGTCAGGGTGTCGATGGCGACCTCGGTGCAGGCGGCGCCATAGGCAAAGTAGTAGAACGGCCGCCCGGTCAGCGTGGTCTTGTCGTAGTGGATCTTGGGCGTGCGGTAGAAGCCGTCGCTCCACAGCTGGATGCGGTTGAAGAAGGCCAGCTTCACCACGTCGACAAAACTGCGCGTGGTGGTGGGCGACAGCACCTGCCCGCCCTCAAAGCGGATGGCACCTGCGCCGCAGCCGTCCAGCCCACAGACGAAGGCGGCCAGGTTGTCGCGCACATGGCGGGCGGCAAATTGGGCGGCGCGGCCATTGAGGTCGGTGCCCGCGGAGGCCGCCGTGGCGGACGCGTTGGGGATCTTGCTGGTGTCGCTGGCCGTGCACAGCACGCGGTCAAAGGGCACGCCCAACTCGTCTGCCACGATCTGCGCCACCTTGGTGTTCAGGCCCTGGCCCATTTCGGTGCCGCCGTGGTTCACTTGCACGCTGCCGTCGGTGTAGACATGCACCAGCGCACCGGCCTGGTTGAACAGCGTGGCGGTGAAGCTGATGCCGAACTTGACCGGTGTGATGGCCAGGCCGCGTTTGATGATGGGGTTGCTGGCGTTCCAAGCCAAAATGGCCTCCCGCCCCCGTCGGTACTGGGCAGATAGCTCCAGTTTTGATAGCAATGGCTGGAGGATGTTGTCCTCCACCCGCATGCCGTAGTGCGTGGTGTCGCGCTTCTCACCGGTGTGGGGAACAGCCTCATCGCTGTACAGGTTGCGCAGGCGTACATCCAGCGGGTCCAGGCGCAGCTGGCGGGCGATGTCGCCCATGATGGTCTCGATCAGGATCACGCCCTGGGGACCGCCGAAGCCGCGGAACGCGGTGTTGCTCTGGGTATGGGTCTTGCAGCGGTAGGACGCGATGTCGACGTCGGCCAGGTAGTACGCGTTGTCGCTGTGAAAGACGGCGCGGTCGGCGACCGGGCCGCTGAGGTCGGCCGAGAAGCCGCAATTGGCCGCCAGTGTCAGGCGCAGGCCGCACAGGCGGCCGATGTCGTCGAAACCCACATCGTATTCGTAGGCGAACGGGTGGCGTTTGC
>JAUSNJ010000018.1 GCA_030645355.1 Rhodoferax sp.
GGCCATAATCGCTGTCCTCATCATCGGTCCGGCGCTGGCATGGTATCTGTCGCGCCCGTTGCGCCATCTGCGCTGGGCCTTGCGCCGTGCCGCCGAGGGCCGTTTCGACACGCGCGTGCAGCCGCTGATGGGTAGGCGACGTGACGAGATCGCGGACCTGGCGGGGGAGTTCGATCGCATGGCTGCGCAGTTGCAGCAGGTGACCGAGTCGCGCAAGGTGTTGCTGCACGATATTTCCCACGAACTGCGCTCCCCGCTATCCCGGCTCCAGGCCGCCATCGGCCTGCTACGGCAGGACCCCTCCCAAACAGACGCGATGGTCGAGCGTATCCAGTGCGAGAGCGAACGACTCGATGTCCTGATCGAGGAACTCCTCACCCTCCACCGCCTCGAGGCACCCGCCGGCTTGGTACGTGAGCGGGTCGACGTGATCGAGCTTTTGCATGCCATTGCCGAAGATGCCGATTTCGAGGCGCGACCTTTGTCGCGGCAGGTCTGCATCGACGCACCCGGCCGGTTCGTCGCCCAGGTCAACGGCGAACTGCTGTATCGGGCTTTTGAAAACGTCATTCGCAACGCCGTGAAGTACACGGCGCCGGGCACAGTCGTCGAAATTCACGCGGCGGTCAGCGCCGGCAGCACGCAACTGGTGGTGACGGTCCTCGATCGTGGCCAGGGCGTGCCAGCGCCCATGCTGGAGAAGATCTTCGAGCCGTTTACCCGGGTCGAAGGGGGCGAGTCAGTGCGCGGGGTGGGCCTGGGTCTGGCCATCGCGCGGCGTGCCATGAAGTTGCACGGCGGCCGCATCGATGCAGGGCTGCGCGACGGCGGTGGCTTGATCATGACGCTCTGCTTGCCCGCCGCGGCAGAGGCCACGAATGCGGCCGAAGAATGGTCCAGGTGACGCTTAAAGAACCCGAGACCCACAGCCAATCGTTCGAACGGCTTAAATGCTGATTTCCGAGCCGTCCATTTAACGCCGACTCACCAGTTGCTCCTGGCTCTAAGTGTCGCGTGGGACCATTGCACAGAGGAAAAATTGGACTTGGGGGGTGCCTGGGCTCCAGAACCGCTCCGTCGATTTCACGGGCCACCGGGTGAAGGAAGCGGGCCTATTGCTACCCACTGCAATGTCGACGTACCAGTGCAACCTTTACGGGGACTTGTGCTATTCATGCCAATTTGGCCATTGGAGCCTAACGAGCCTGAATACCTACCAGGGACGCCAACTCCTATAAGCGGAATCAAGTGCGTCGAAATTACGTTGACCTTCTCAAGGGAGTGTCTCTGGTTCAGTGAAATGCCTTGGCCGCGCCTTTTTGATAGCCCGCGCTTAGCCTCTAGGTCGCCGGGAAGTCACGTCCAACGACTGCTTTTTGAGCTTGCGCCTAACGCCTTCCATTGGCATCCCGTGCGCAACACATAGACGATGCCTTCAAAGACCAGACGGGGGCTTTTGGTTTGCGACCACCGCCAGCTTTGCGCTGGTAGGTTTGATCCACTGCGCGCTGGAGAGCTGGAATCAGTGACTCCACGCGCGGCTATCGCGCCTGGGAACGTATTGTTATCTATTTACGGATACGTTCTAATGCATTGACGGGCTCATCACGTCAATGTGTGTTCCCCAATTGCTTACAGGGCGGCACCAACACGGCCGCCATTGCAAGCGTCAAAGCCGATGCCTGCGTTGACATCCTGATGCGCCAAAACAAGTATCTCAACAACATCGTCGGATAGGACCACAGGGCCATCAACCGAATCACTCGACCGATGCTTGGAATCAATTCCTTTTGCAGCGCTCGAATAGTTATCGCCGGAATCTAAACCATGCACCTGGTTCGCAAGGGCCAGATGAACTGTACCGACGGATCAACTGCGTCCGCGGCAGGCCAGCTCTACGGACTGGTCTTCTGATCAGGTGAGCGCCAACGAGCTTCTTCCCGACTGCCAGTCCTTGATGCAACAAAACCCATATATTTCTGCTGCCTTGTTAAGGAGCCGCCGTCTGGGGCGGGCCGACACGGGTTGAGGCAATCTCGATCTGCCGTGCCGCGTTCTGCATGCGCTCAATTAGCAGGGGCTTGTCGATGAGTGCGAAGCGGGGACGGGTAGTCACCATGATCATGGCCGAAGCTTCGATCAAAGTGCCCGACGACACCGGAACGGCGGCGCCGGCAGCCTCGGGGTCGAGCTCTCCGACGGACAGCACATGGCCGTCGCGCTGGATTTGTATCATTCGGGCGCGGAATTCCTTCCAAGTGGCACCCAGCCCGGCCTCTGCGATTTCGGCGGCATGGTCTTCATAGAGTCGCTTGTGTTTGGCCGGCGAAAGCGAAGCGATGATCACCTTCGAGCCGCCGCCCTTGAACAGGGGCATCGGCCGACCACGGCCGAACGCCAGTGGGCCGACCTGTGCGCCGATCTCCTGGTGCACCGCCAGAATGCTGGTGCCGTAGATCGTGGCCAGCAGCACGTCGCAGCCGGTTTCCTGCGCCAGTTGGCTCATCACCGGTCGGCAGGCCATCAGTAATCTGTCGCTCTGTCGGATGTAGTAATCCATCTCGATGATGCGAGGTCCCAGGCAATATCCGTTTTCGGCGCGCCTCAGTAATCCGGAATCGCAGAGTTCCTTGAAATACCGATATCCCGTGGGCCGTGAAAGCCTGCTTTGGGTCAGCAGTTCCTCGGACGACCAGACCGGTCGCTCGATGGAGAAAAATTCGAGTACTGACAGCATCTTGTTCAGACTGGACATTGCGATCTTTACGGAGTTGTTGTGAATCAAGTATGCTAACTGACGACCCGCGCGCTGCGCCGCCACCTACGCCAGCACGAAGACGGATTCGTCAGCGACGTGGTCGAGCTTCAACGCTACTTCAAGCCCCGTGACGGCCAAGCGGTGCAGGCCTTATCCGGTACCGGCGTCGACGTGGCGATCTGGATTCTCGGGTCAAGCCTTTAAGGGGCCTAGGGTGGCGGCGCTGTTGGGGTTGCCGTTTGCGTTCGCCTCCCACTTCGCGCCGGCTATGCTGCAGCAGAACTGCTTGCCGGATTGGCGTAAGGCTTCTGAAGCGTGGGGTTGCAAGGATCAAGGGTTTTCCCTATACTAGGGTTAACCCCTGGGGAAGCCGCTTGAAACGGCCTGTACCTCAGGCCTTCTACGATACGTACAGGAGTTCCACATGAGCACCACCATCTTCTCCGCCATCGGCTTTTTTGGCGGCCGCAAGTCGCAACCCGTTTGCCGCCCCGACGCGCCCCAATCCACTGCGCGGGTGCAAGCCGCTCCGGTCAACACGAAGCGTGCAGGCTGGACGCATTTCGCCAACCACTACGCCACCTGGGCCACGGCCGGCCGTCTGCCGCTGAGCGAATAACCCTGCGGCCTCCCAAGTTCGACAACTTCCCCCCATCTCGGTCTGAAGCCCTGAGTCGTCTTGTTATAAATCAATGACTTAAGGATGGCCTGAATAACTCGCGACCAAATGGCGTAGCGAGTCGGTAGTTTTCATATAATGGGATTTCAAGGGCGGACTGTCAAAGTAGTTTCGTTTCTTTCCTTCATTGGGTTGATTCTCAGCCCTTTGGGGGCATTTCCCGGGCTTTCGATCGCACTTATCCCTGCGCTCCCATCAATTTGCCGCGCACCATCCACAAATTCGACAGAGCTCTTCTACGCCGCTATTGATCCGGCCCGATGAAGTCTCAAGCCGCGTATTGCACATGCCGATCCTGGAAATAACCAATCACCCGCTGCGGGTTTTGCTCCAGCATCGTCATGTGCTCGTTGGCCGCATGGCGTAACTTGGCCTTGGTGCGAACCGGCACCCGCTTGCTCATCTCCTGTTTCAGGTCTGCGTTAAGCCTTTCTTCGGGATTGAGCTGCGGGCTGTAGCTGGGCAGGTAAAAGAGTTCGATTTGCTCTCTTTGCGCTCGGCCACCCAAGCCTTGACGACCTTGCTGTGATGCCCCCGCAGGTTGTCCAGGATAAGGAACACCTTCTTGCCTGCGTCCTTGATAAGAGCCTGCAGGAATTCAATGAACTTGTCGGCATCAAAGGCTTCCTCAATGATCATCCAGCGGGTTTTGCCCTGGTTGGTGACGGTGGCGATCATGGAGAGTTTCTGGCGTGTGCCGCCCACTGCCAAAGCTACAGGTGTTTTACCCGCCGGTGCGTAGCTTCTGCCGCGTACATCGGTGTTGGTCAGGGCGGTCTCATCGCCCCAGTGGATTTCAGCCCCTTCGCGCTTGGCTCGTTGTTCGATACCGGGGTACTCACCTTGTAGCCAAGCCTGCACAGCTTCAGGGTTTTGTTCGTAGGCGCGCTTGATGGGGCGCTGGGGTGTGAAGCCCCAGCGGGCGAGGTATTTGCCTATGCTGCGCACTTGCAGCTTGATGCCGTATTCCTGTTCGATCAGTTGGCCCACTGCGGCTCGACTCCAAAGGAAGAAGTCCATCTTGAGTTGTTCGGGGCGCTTGTCGATGATGATGCGCTGGATGGCATCTTCCTGGGCCGGGCTCAATACCCGTCCATCGCCTCTAGGGCGTCCACGACGTGATGGCTGTATGGCTGTCCAGCCACCTGTCTCGAACAGGTCGATCATGGCGCGCACTGTCGGGTAGCTCAAACCCGTCACTTCAACGATTTTCATGATCTTGATGGTCTTTTTATGCAATCTCACGACTTGCTTGCGCCGCTCATGAAGTTGCTCCAGGGTTTGGTTTCTTGCGTCTTCTTTTTCCATGCGCTCTCGATCACGGACTTTATGGAAAGTTTATACTTTATTAGGCCGAATCAATAATGCGATAGAACCGCGCAATTCACCCAGCTATCGATTGTTCCAACTGCTGCGCCCTTGATACACCCTGCGGACATATGCCGGGATGTACCATCACTCGTTTGAGTCGCACGCTAAACTGAGACACGTCTTA
>JAUSNJ010000020.1 GCA_030645355.1 Rhodoferax sp.
CGGGCATGACGTGCGGCTGCGTGCCCACTCCAAGAGCCACAAGTGCCCGGAAATCGCGCTGCGCCAGGTCGCACGGGGTGCCGTGGGCATCTGCTGCCAGAAAGTCAGCGAGGCGGCGGTATTCGTCGATGCCGGGATCCAGGATGTGCTGATCACCAACGAGGTGATGGGCGATGTCAAGCTGCGCCATCTGGCGGCACTGGCGAGCCGCGCACGCATCGGTGTGCTGGTCGACCACCCGCAGCAGGTGCAGGCGCTGGCCATGGCGGCAAAGGCGCATGCGGTGACGCTTGATGTCTATGTGGAGGTCAATGTCGGGGCGAACCGCTGCGGCGTTCCACCTGGAGACGAGGCGGTGCGGCTGGCATTGCAGATTGCGGCCAGCCCGACGCTGCGTTTTGCAGGTCTGCAGTGCTACCACGGCCCGGCCCAGCATTTGCGTGCGCCGCAGGACCGCGCTGCGGCCATTGGCAGCGCCGCCCAGGCTGCGCGCATGACCCGCCAGGCCATCGAGGCCTGCGGCGTTGCCGTGGAACGGGTGACGGGCGGGGGCACTGGCAGCTTCGTGCATGAGCGCGACTCGGGAGTTTTCAACGAAATCCAGGCTGGGTCCTATGTCTTCATGGACCGCGACTACGGCGACAACCAGCGCGGTGAAGGTGACGTCGCGTTCGAGCACGCCCTGTTTGTTCGCACCACCGTCATGAGCCGGGCCAGCGCCACGCACGCCGTGGTCGACGCCGGCCTGAAGGCGTCCAGCGTGGACTCGGGTATGCCCACCGTGTGGCAGCGGGGCGATCTGCACTACACGAAGGCCGCTGATGAACATGGGGTGCTGGCCACGGCCAATGCTGCCGCGCTTTCACTGGGCGACCAGCTGATGCTGGTGCCCGGCCACTGCGACCCGACCGTGAATCTGTATGACGAACTGATCTGCGTGCGCGGCGAGCGGGTAGAAGCCCTCTGGCCCATTGCCGCGCGCGGCGCGCTGTTGTGATTTTGAAGGCGTTCGTTTTTTTTAATCGATTGACTTGATTGCCTGGAGACCATGAGGTGGAAAGTAATTTCATAGAGGACCGCAAGGATCTCGCGGCCGCATTCCGCGGCGCTGCCATGTTCAGCGGGCAGGCCGGTGTATGCAGCCATTTCAGCCTGAGGGTGCAAGACGAACCCTTGCGGTTTTTGCTCAACCCGTGGGGGATGTACTTTTCCGAAGCGCGGGCGAGCGAGCTGATGCTGATCGACGAGCACGGCGTTGACCAGCTCGGCGCGCGTGATGGTGGTTTTGCCGCCTTCAACATCCACGGGCAGATTCACGCCATGCATCCCGCGGCGCGCTGCGTACTCCACACGCACATGCCGTACGCCACCGCCATCACGATGCTGGACCACGGCCGGCTGGAGCCTGCATCGCAGGAGGCCTTGCGGTTCTATGGCGATATTGCGTACGACGACAGCTACAACGGCCTGGCGCATGACCCGCGCGAAGGTGAGCGCATCGCCCGCCAGATGGGCAACAAACATGTGCTGTTCCTTGCGCACCATGGCGTGATCGTGGTCGGCGCGTCGGTGGCCCAGGCCTTCGACCGGCTGTACTACCTGGAGCGCGCGGCAGAACTGCAGGTCAAGGCCATGAGCTGCAACCGGCCGCTGCGGC
>JAUSNJ010000023.1 GCA_030645355.1 Rhodoferax sp.
CAGCGGGGTGGTGTTGCTGAACTCCAGCGTCACGAAGCCTTCCCACTCGGGCTCGAAGGGCGTCACGTTGACGATGATGCCGCAGCGGGCATAGGTGCTCTTGCCCAGGCAGATGGTCAGCACGTTGCGCGGGATGCGGAAGTACTCGACCGTTCGCGCCAGCGCAAAGCTGTTGGGCGGGATGATGCAGACGTCGCTCTCGATGTCGACGAAGCTCTTCTCGTCGAAGTTCTTCGGGTCGACCACGGTGCTGTAGACGTTGGTGAAGACCTTGAACTCGCGCGCGCAGCGCACGTCGTAGCCGTAGCTGCTGGTGCCGTAGCTGACGATCTTGTGGCCATCGGCCGACTGGCGCACCTGGCCTGGCTCGAACGGCTCGATCATGCCGGTCTGCTCGGCCATGCGGCGGATCCACTTGTCGCTCTTGATGCTCATGCGCTGCTCGACGGGCTGTCTCTGGAGACGGTGAGGGATTCTAGGAGCCTGCCACCGCGCCACCCGGTGGGCACCCCAGGCTCACGGGGCCACCGCGGCCTGGGCCAGGCCGGCCAGCGCCTTGCGCAGGTTGTCCACTGCCGGACAGGCCGCTGCGCCGTGGCGTTGGGCCAGGTAGGCCGGGTCGTTGTAGCCCAGCCAGGCCTGGCCGGTGGCGTCTTCCCAGGCCAGCGCCTTCAGCGGCAGGTCGATGCCCACCGTTTGCGCGCATGCCATGAAGGGCGTGCCGCCTTGCGGGTTGCCGAAGATCAGCACCTCGGTGGGCCGCAGGCTCTGGCCGATCTTGGCCGCGCCCGCAGCGTGGTCGATGCGGGCGAACACGTTCAGGCCACGCTGCTTCACCAGCTCTTCCAGCTTGGCCATCGTGTCCCTGGCGCTGCGTGGGCTCTTCTGCGCGATCAGGCCGTCGGCGGCCGAAGCCAGGGTGCACAGCGCCAGCAGGCTGGTGGCAACGAGCATTCGAACGGGCTGCATGGGCGGGTCCTCGAGGCGTTGTGGAGCGCGCGAGT
>JAUSNJ010000027.1 GCA_030645355.1 Rhodoferax sp.
GCCCGCGTCATCCGCTCAAGCTTTTCGCTTCAACGGCTGCCAGCCCGCAAACTTGGGATGGTGGCGCTGCACCACCGGGCCGTCGAAATCCCAGGCGATGCATTTGCCCAGGTGGTAAGGCGGCCCGGCGTTTTCAGGCTCGGGCAGGCCGGCTTGTTTGCGCAGGCGGCCCTGGTACGCGGGAATGGTCTGGTAGGCGGCCGTAGCCATGTTGAACAGCAGTTCGCGCAGATGCGTGCAGCCGCGCGTGCCGCCCAGCGCCCGCTCGATGGCCTGTCGCCAGCCCGGCCCCATGGTCACGCCCACCATCTGCTGCATCGGATCTATGCCCTGCTGGCATTCGCCAAACGGCGTGTAGTCACTCGAACTGGCGATCTCGCGAATCGTCATGCTGTCGTCCACCGTCGCACGAATCGCCATGCCGTGGATGGGCGTGCCCGGCGGCATGTCGCCGCGTTCAGAAAAATTCAGCGCATAGGTCTTGGTGTCGGTGAGCTCGGCCTCGATGTCCCACAGGCCGTCCGCGCGGTGGTAGCCACGGTAGACGACGGCGCGGGTGTGCAGGTGGGTTCGGGCTTTGGGGGTGGGGAGGGACATGGGGGCTTGGTTGAACTGGAAAATGTGATTTTCCCAGAATGCCTGGGGCTTATGGTCAAGCGGTGGGGGCGTCAATGGATGCCGCTCTGGGTTTCGGCTTTGCAGCGGAAGCCGACCGCCATGAATACCCGCTTCCGGGCTCGCGGCGGCACTGTCCCTGCAGCACGCGCATCAGGTTGGCATCGGTCATGGGCGTGAGCGGGTGGTTCTGCATGCCGCTCTCATTGAGCAGAACGTCGCCGGCAAACAAATGGACCTTGAAAACGGCGCGCTGATTGTCGGGGAGTGCCGGCGTGCGATAGCCCAAGCACTTTCAAGGCCGGTGGTTGGGTCGTTATACCGCATCATTGACCTCATCCTGGCTGACCTTGAGCAAGTTGGCTTTCTTGGGAAAGAACCACGCGCATACCTGCGCGGACCAGATTGTTGGCCAGATCGGTCGCACCGGTAAAGTCATCGGCAATGCAGCCGAGTTTCATGACAGCACCAGCTGTTGGACCGCCACACGTTGCGCCAGATCGCGCATTAGCAGGGGCGGACTCGCCAGCACGGGGCAAGGCAACTCCTCCTGCAGAAGATCTCGCAAATGCGCCAATGACGCCTGAGCTAAAACGATCACGTCAACTAAGGGTGCCAACTCAGCCGCAGACAGTCGCACCAGCTGGTCATGGCGTGTACGATCTCCCGCCATCAGCGCTGCGTACGCGTCAGCATTTACCACTGGGTAAACGCTCACCGACATGCCCTGCTCGGCAGCATGCGACTGCAACAGCGTAGTGCTGGGTCCAACCGTACTGCTCGCGGTGCAAAGCAAGCCAATTCGCCGGCCTTCGCGCACGGCTTGCGCCGCCATTGGGTCATCGATTTTGAGTACGGGTTGACGAACCAGACGACGCGCAATGTCAACTGCCGGCGAGGTCGAGGAACAGGTCACAACGATCAAGTCAGGCTGCGCGTCAGACGTGAGCAAAATTTGTTCGACAACGCGGCGGTATACCTGCTCCTGCGGCTCGCCTCGCAGCAGATCCTTGAGCAGACTCTCGTTCAGGACGTGAAAGCACTCGACATCTGGCATCTCTGTACGCATTAGCTGTCGAAATGTATCGGAGAGAAATCCAACAGTATGGATAAATGCAATCTTTGTAGTCATTACAACATTTCAAAAAAATTGGTCGTGCTAGTTAGCACCAGTCAGCAGCGAAGGACTATCCAAGATGTGCATCATCACCCCACTTCTCGATTGTCCACTGATCGTTATGAATACCGATCCAGTTGATTCCGGCATTCGGAATCGGATAGTCGCGGGGAGCCTCAAGCGGCAGATGGCAAGCTCTTCGATAAATGACATCAAGCGCCCCTCCATGGGTCACCACCACAATGGTTTGTCCCTCATGCTCACGCACCAAATGTTCAATGCAGTCCAACACACGCACCTGGTGTTGTCGACGGCTTTCCCCGCCGCCCGGTGATGCGTAATCTGGATCGCGGCTTTCAATTGCCCGAGCGTCTTCTTCATATTGGAGGGAGATCTCCTCAAGGGTCATCCCTTCGCAGCGTCCAAAATGTCGTTCTCGCAATGCCTGCACAAGGATAATCGGCAAATGCAAGGCCTCAGAAATGGGCTGCGCCGTTTGGCGTGCACGCAACAAGTCGCTGCTATACAACGCCGTCGCGGTTGAACCGGCAAAACCGCGTCCTACGGCAGTCGCTTGCATCTCCCCAACCGCGTTAAGCGCTAGGTCCATTTGACCCTGCAACCGCAGTTCAATATTCCAGTCTGTCTCGCCGTGGCGGACAAAGCATATACGAGTCATTTCTTACCGCCGCAAATCTAGGGTTCGACACTAGTAGAGTGAAGTTACTGGATTGATATTTTTCGGAACGATCAAACAGCCAGCAACTTTGATTCAACGTTTTTTCGCATAGCTTCAATTAATCTTGTAACTCAAGATCAACTTAACAGGAAAAACACAATTTATCCTACTTAATAACCCAAGTCGTCATGCCAGGAACAAAGGTAACCAGCATCAAGACAAATAGCATAACTCCAATGAAGGGTAATGCGGCAGTACTCAAACGCGACAAGGGTACTTTTGATATATTGCTAGCCACAAAAAGGGCAGTGCCAACCGGCGGTGTCAACAAACCGATGGTCAGGTTCATGACCATCATCAATCCGAACTGAGTGAGGTTCACACCCAACGATGTCGCGACTGGAACAAGTACGGGTACCAGAATAATGATTGCCGGACCAAGATCCATGAACATGCCAACAATTAACAATAAAATATTTATCATTATTAAGATAGCATATTTGTTATCAGAGATACTGAGAATAGTCTCGCTGATCTGTTGCGGAATTTGTTCACTTGCTAGGATCCAACCGAACAAGGAAGCCGTAGCGATCAAAAAACTGATCACGGCGGTGCTAGATGCGGCTTCGCTCAGGATTTCAGGGAAGTCACTCCATGACAACTCTTTGTAAACAAATTTACCAATAACTATGGCGTAGACTGCGGCCACGACACCGCCTTCTGTTGGCGTGAAAATACCCATACGAATGCCAACAATAATGATCACGGGCATCATCAAAGCCCACAGTGAGTCCTTGATGCAGAACCAACGCTGCGCACTGGTCATCTTGGGCTCGGCCGGATAATTACGCTTCTTGGCATGAAAGTAGGAGACGATCATGAAGCCTCCAGCGATCATCACTCCGGGCAAAAAACCGGACATAAACAGATCGCCGATGGAGGTCCCCGAAGCAACTCCGTAAAGAATCATGGCAATGCTGGGTGGAATGATGAGGCCGATACTTCCCGATGCTGCAATCAAAGCGGCAGAAAAGGGAAGCTCGTAACCCCTCTTCTTCATTTCAGGGACCATCAGGGTTCCGATGGCCGCCGTATCGGCAACGCCGGAGCCGGATATTCCCCCCATGATGACACCCGATATGGAAACCACATGCGCCAAACTCCCGCGGAGTCCACCGACCAGCGACAGCGCAAAATTGATGATGCGGCTGGTGATTCCCCCTTTTTCCATGAGCGAACCCGCAAGCATGAAAAATGGAATCGCCATCAGGGGAAAGGAATCCACGCCAGCAAACATTCTCTGGATGACAACTTGCATCGGATAATCGGCTACAAAATACATCGCAGTAATGGAAGAAATTCCAAGAACGAAAGAAATTGGGACACCAAGCAACACAAGCACAATAAACACACTGAACAACACTGCAGTCATGGCATTATCGTCTAACGAAGACGTCCTCGTAAAAGTTCTTTATCAGATAAGAAAATATCAATACACCACCAACCGGCAACACGACATACACATAATGCATTGGAATCTCTAATGCCGAACTCATCTGATGAGAACCGCGCATGACAAATTTAAAACCACCAAAAATCAATACTGCAGTAAAAATCATCATGGAAAAATAACTGACGATCAGAAAAATCTTCTGGAATGAACTGGGTAGAATTTTGACGAACATATCCAGGCTAACATGCTGTCTGTTTCTGACGGCCATCACAGCGCCCAAAAATGTTATCCATACAAAAATGTAACGACCAACCTCCTCCGACCATGAAAGAGAATTATCAAATGCATATCTCGCAATGACTTGAGTGAAAATAACTACCACCATTGCCAGCATTAATAAGAAACACGCTACTCTTAAAATTGCGTAAAGCCTTTTTTCCAATTTAAAAATCTCCTAAAAATAATACCTTTGGCAACATCCACAAAACACAGAATGACACAAAGGTACTATTTATATTAATTTAATATTTACTTGCCGGCTTCAATAATCTTGTTGTAAAGATCGATGCCGTACTTTTCTGCAAATTGCTTGTGAACAGTACGTGCCTGTTTGGCCCACTCCGTGGTGTCAGGCTTGGTAACTTTCATGCCTTTTGCCTGCAAGTCCTTCAGCAAGTTATCGGATTTTTCAAAAACAAGTTGGTTTTCATATTTAGTGGCTTCAGCAGCAGCCTCCTTTACCGCCTTCTGCTGATCAGCATTCAGCTTCAACCAGGCTTTATTACTCATGGCAATGAGAACATACTCATATTTGTGATTTGTCATGGCAATATATTTCTGAACTTCATATATTTTGCCAGCATGAATAAATGGAATTGGATTTTCCTGTGCCTCAATCACGTTTTGCTGCAATCCTGTATATACTTCGCCCCATGCCATTGGTGTAGGATTAGTTCCCATTGCTTTCCAGGCTGCAATGATCGGGGGAATTTCAGGAACCCGAATCTTGAGTCCTTTGATGTCATTCAATGAATTTACCGGTTTATTGGTTGTTAATTGACGAGGACCACGCTCCCAGAAGGCCAATCCTCGTATATCGGAACTTTTCAGCAATTTATCAAGAAGTTGATCCCCGATCGGACCGTACATGACCTTGCGTAAATGTGTCTCGTCTTTGAACAGGTACGGCAGTTCCATAATTTGAATTGAAGGTTCAAAATTTCCAAGAACACCTGCGATCAAGGCAAAATCAACGGAACCAATTTGCAGGCCCTCAGCCATGTCCCGATCGTTGCCGATGGTTGAGTTTGGAAATACCTTGATTTGTACTTCACCTTTTGTTTTGGCATTAACCAATTCGGCAAATTTAAGTGCACCAAGTTGCCATAAATCTGATTCATTTTGAACGTGACCCAGTTTCATCACGATTGGTTTTTTAGCTGGTTCTGCGGCAAATGCGGTACAAGCGACAACCATACCGACAATTAAAGACAAAGCAAACTTTTTCATAATTTCTCCAATTAAATTAGTTATTTAACACAAACAAACACAAAATTATCACGATATTTTTAATATCTCCTTATGATGAATAATCTATGGCGTTTTAGATACAAAATTCCAATTAATTAAAGTTCAATCATTACTTTGACAACGTGTTCTTTTTTCTGACTTAATACGTCAAGACCTTCCTGCGTATGCTCAAGATCCATGGTCTGAGTAATGAAGTCACTCAGATCGAGGCCGTTATTGATCATGTCTGCAGCTTCCTTGAAGTCTTTCGTTTCGTAGGTCATGGCACCATACATGGTCAGTTCGTTGATGACGATCTGATACGAATAAAAGGGTATTTTTTCGGTAATCATGGCAATAATGCCGATTTCACCACGCTTTCTAACGCATGCGGTAGCTTGGTCAACAATATTGTTGGCACCAGCTGCAATCAGTGCGAGATCGGCCCCTCTGCCATTGGTCAGTTTTTTTACCACATCTACGATATCTGATTCAAGGGGATTGACGGCGAGGGTTGCACCATGTTTGAGTGCCATGTCACGGTTGAATTCAGCCGTGTCGGTACAAACAATTTGCTTGTAGCCCATTTGCCTTGCGACAACCAAGGTGAGGAGACCGATGGTTCCAGAGCCGAGTATCACCAGACAGTCCTTTTCCTTCACTGTCGATTTTCTCAGTGCGCGTACAGCTACGGCAAGAGGCTCAATCATCGTACCCATTTTGTAGCTCACCTTGTCATTCAATTTATGAATGGTGATCTCCGGTGCATTGAAGTACTCTACAAAAACACCGATCCACTTTGCAGTCCCAGGAACAACCTTGGCACCGCATAGATTTACGAGACCTTGTTGGCAGTATTCACATACTCCACAGCCATATTGCGGTTCAACCGTAACACGATCGCCGATCTTGACTGTTTTGACATTCTTTCCAATTTCAACGATATCACCAGCAACCTCATGCCCCAGAATGGCCGGAGGTTTACGGAAGGCATGTGTTCCTCTGAAAAGATGCAGATCAGAGCCGCAAACCCCGACTGTCTTTACCTTAATCAAAACCTCATCATCTTTTATTATTGGTCGATCTACCTGCTGAATAGAAACCTTTTCAAGATCAGTTACGAGTGCTGCTTTCATTGTATTTTCTTCGATATAAATTAAATTGAGATATATAAACTAGACGCTTGGTTAAAGCCGGTCAATTCCTGCTATCTGTCCGGCCATGGTTTGATTTCATGATTTGTATCCTTGGTAGAGTTAATTGCTGGGCACCTAGGTTAGGTATTTCCATGCAGCGCTTTTACAAAATAAGACTCGTCGCCCATTTGTCCGCCCTTCAAAGCAATCTGCAAGGTATTGAGGTGCACTTGTTTCGAGATGACCCGGCATAGTGGCGCGCCAGGCGCAAGACGGGCTTCAATCTCAAGGGCGTCAGGCGCTAGTACGCGGGTAATCTGGCTTGACGTGTCACCCCCGGACAACAAAAGGCGGCGTAATGGCGTTGCAATCAGGATTGCCTTGACGATCAGACCGAGTCGCATGCCAAGAAGGCGACCACCACTGTGTTTTGCCTCTTCTCTCGACTTGCCGAGTAACACCAGTGATGCAATCATGGCTTCAATGCGAGGGTCTTGTGGACCGCGCGCCGTATGCAGCATGACGCTTTTGCCTTGCTCGAGCTGTTCAAGAACATCCGCGACCAAAGTGGATGCCGCAGACTCCCAATGTCGTTCATCGACGAGAGCACAGGCAGTTATCGGCATGTCGATGAAGCCGGCAGCTATGGCAGCATCAATTTGAAGCGCACTGAGCGAAGATGCGCTGCCCGAGATGGCGAGAACCTGGTCAACCCCGGCAAAAGATTCGTACTTTGGCGGGAGATGAGTTTTGGGGCCGCATTCACGCCACCACTGTGTCAGTGCGTATTCGACACCGGAGGAGCCGACGACAAAAGCCGTTCCCTGCCGGCACGCATGGGCGTCAAGCAGCCTGCCCACTTCGGTCATATGCTCATGGGTCAACCCATCAAACAGCACTGCGGCAGGCTGTGCGCCGCTCAGTGCCGCCCACCCCTCATCCATTGCGGCGCGGTTTTTTGCGAAGTTCGACACCACAAACTTGTCGATAAATAGACTGGTTTGACGCCCCAGAAATTGCGTCAGATCGCTCTCGTCTATCGGTGTGACGGGATGCACGCTCATGATGGGGTGCTTGTCAATGCGATACGTCAGCCCGTCGGTACCCGATCTTGCAAACAGGTTTCCAAAAAGGCAGTACCTGGCAAGCGCAGGGGTGCCGGCCACGATCGGTATAGGCAGCGGGCCAAAAATCCTGCGCCCAATTTCCATGACCCGACCGATGCTGCCAATGGACGGCGAACTGTCAAACGTGGAACAGACCTTGTAATGCACGATGGGTGCCTGGAGATCCGCCAGTGACTGGAAGATCGACGGCAGCGTTGCGTCCATTTCTGAGGGTGACATCCCGCGGCTATCGCCAGCGATTCCAATGGCATCAAAACCCGCGAATTCCTGTCGCGTTTCGGGTGTCGGGGCGTTCAGAAACAGCGCGCAGCGAAGGCCGGCAAAAGCAAGAACTTCCAGCGCATCGGTGGACCCCGTGAAGTCGTCACCATAGAAGGCGAGGCGAGGCGACTCGTTCATACAGTTTTCCATCATGATCAGGTGTGACTGAACTTGATAAGCGCTTTTTGGAGGGCGGGGTGCGTCTTCGCGAACGCTTCAAGGCTGACGCCAGCAACGGCAGCTTCCCAGCCCTCGCGCATGCTCAAAACACCTGCAGCAATGCCATCCGGGTGACCCAGGATCCCACCGCCCGCGAGGTGCATCAGATCAGTCGACCCGAGGTTGGCATAGAGATCCGGCGCTTGCGAGGCCCACTGTCCCGACGAGAACACCGGCATCAGGGGTGTGACACCCGCAAAGGGTGCCAGGCAAGACCTGGCAGACGCGATGACCGAATCGTCTGATTCGCTGAATTTGCCGCGAATACCATTGACGTGAAGATGGTCCACTCCCACCAGACGCCAAATTTTTTGATAGGCAGCGAACGAAAATCCAAGATGCGGATGACGCGAGAACGCGCCCCAGCCGTTTCGATGGCCGTGAATTGGAAGCTCAGTATGCTTGCGCAGATGTTCTACGCCAGCAAAGCCAACCCAATTCGCGCTCACCATGACGCAGGTGCCTCCTGCGGCAAGCACCGCATCGTGGCGACGCAACATCTCGTCGATGCTGCCCGAAATATTAAAGGCATACATCGGCATGCGCCCGAGTCGGTCAGCGTGCCGCTTCAATACAGGCATGACCGCATGGAGCCGCTCGTCAAAAGGGGCGTACGGCGGGTCGGCAAGCAGTTCGTCATCCTTGATGAAGTCGATATCGGCCGCACACAAGGCATCGACCATCTCGGCAGTCTCTGCCGCTGACAGCCCGATGCTCGGCTTGATGATGGTGCCAATGAATGGTCTGCCGTGGATCCCTGCTTTGTTTCTTGTGCCTTCAATCCCGAACTTTGGCCCGGGAAATTGGCTTGCGTAGGTCGAAGGCATGTCGATATCGAGCAGCTTCAGGCCCGTGATTTCGCCTAACTCAAAGAGGTTGCCAGCAACGGTGGCCAACAGCGTGGAGATGTTGGGACCGACGTTCGCGATGGGGAATGCGATTTCGATCTCCGCGCGATGATAGACGCCCTTGTGCTCCCGTCGCTCGGCAAATGCACTGCGCAGTGACGGTTCGAACACAGGAGGCAGGGTATCGATGCGTGTGACACGGGCACGAGAACGTGATTTCAGCGCATCGGTTTCGCCAGGCAGAGACATGAAGGTTCCACTCGATTGCTCACCGGCAATGATGTCGGCCGCCTTCTCTGTCGGCACGGAACTTTCAATGAAGTACCGCGCCGTGAATTCGGGGCGGCAAGAGTTTTTGTTATGCATTCTGCGGAACACTGGTATGTGATATTTTCGAACTCAAGATTTTTTCTAAGGATGAACTGTTTTGTTTTTTCCCTCGTTCGCCCGCTTGAATAATATGGTTCACAATCCAATTAATCAATGGATATGAATGCTGTCATTTGTGCGAAAAACTCACAATACGACCGGGAAAACCCTAGGAGTCTGGGCGCCAGAAGAAAATGCATTGAAAAGTCACCGTCTTCAACGGTGCTCAACCCCTTCCCTGCGTCGAAATAACGCGGCCTGAGCGATTCTGAGAGGTCAAAATTTTTCTCTGAATTTTCAAATCCTTCTGCCGCCCAGACTCCTGGCTTTCTCGATGCGACTTAGAGCATGAGTGCATGCTGAACCGGATAACAAGTCATGAAGATACCGAAACCCTCACTCAACGCGCTACGCGCCTTTGAGGCAACTGCCCGACTTCGCAGCTTTACTGATGCTGCAAATGAGTTGTCAGTCACTCACGGGGCTGTGAGCCGACATGTCCGGTCGCTAGAAGAGACTCTCGGTATCCAATTGCTTCATCGCAATGCGCATTCAACCGATACCACTCCGCAGGGCTTGCGACTTGCCGAAGGCTTGACTTCGGCCTTTAAACTAATACAGATCAGCATCGAACAATTGATGTCGGGACCGGTGACGCTTTCATGTTCAGAGTCGATCATGATGTACTGGCTAATTCCACGAATTTCGCGGTTCCGGCAAGCGCATCCGATGGTGGATCTTCGCGTCAACATGAGTTCAAGTTTGGAGGATTTTGCGCATGAAAACATTAGCGTAGCGATTCGTCTCTCGACCAGAGAGCTCCCAAAGGAAGCGTTGAAGATAGATGTAGTTGAAGAGTGGATTGGACCGGTTTGCACAGCCGAATACATGCAGTCAGCGCGTATTCAATCGGTTGAGGACTTAAGTCGAACACGTTTACTTGCGACCAAGACAAGGCCCTTGGCTTGGTCAGAATGGTTCCGCACATCCGGTCATGCCAGTAACCGACTAAAAATTGCCGATTCGTTCGAGCATTTCTATCTCATGATTCAGGCTGCAAAGTGTGGACTCGGGGTCGCGAATGTTCCGAGAATGCTTGTACGCGACGACCTTAACGCAGGGACGCTTGTAGCCCCTTTTGGGTTTGTGCAAGGACCAAACAAGGTTTCACTGTGGGTCGCCGCTCATCAGCGCTCGAGACCCGAGACGATCGCAGTTGAAGACTGGTTGATCGAAGAACTTCAAAGGGCAGAAAAAGGTGAAATGGCAACTGCTCCCTGATTGGCGGGGCGATAGAGTATCCCGTTTGAATAGCGGTAGATATTGTTTCTGGGTCACAGAAGCAGTGACTCGACATGCCATAAATAGGCCAGTTTTTGAGATGCCCGTAAGCGGTCACTGGGCTAAGACTCCTTTTGGTCCATGGCCGGTGCTCCGGTGTGGCAAATCAGCGCCACATTATCCAAATTGCTTGCTCCAAAGCTGGCATTCGAATTCGCAGAGTCTCCGCAGACTAAGGTGCGATACTGGCCTTGAGGTAGTTGAAATGCTTATCCGGGACTCTACAACAAGCTACCAAGCGTCCATAGCGAGCGATTCCAAGAGGTGCTCATGAAAATCGAAGGTTCTGTTGTTCTCAAAGAAGTTGCCTATCAACTGAATATTGATCTGCCAAAGCTGGTTGCTGGTTGTGCGTTCTGGTCTCCAGTTAATGCCGCAGCAACCAAGGCTGTGCATCCGAAAATACGACGGGCACGTTCCGGTGAAATGCCTAAAACTAAAACATCGGAAGCGATTCGGCTCGATGACAACACCTATGCGAACAAAGCGCTGAAGGACAAAGTTTCCCATCTGGGTAAATTCGATGGATTCGCGGTATGTCATATTTGGCCGCAGACCTGCTACAACGAGCGATATCACACGATGCCTGCGAACCTGGTACTGTTGCCGAGGGAACTGGCAGGTCTGACCGACCACAATCGGGCGGTCGAGCAATGTCTTCAGTACAGGGCATGGGAACTCTACAGTTGGTATCCCGACGGGCAGGCACAACCTAAAAAGCCCAGCAATTACCCGGATAATTGGAGGGAGCCTGTTCCCAAGCCCATGTTAACGAAGCTGCCTAGTACGAGACCTTCTAGGTTTGATCAAAACGGCCAGGGTCGCGATGTCTTACCAATATTTCTTAATCCGTCTGATCCCGCAGAATTTCGACATGCGTTTATTGCGAAGGGGTATGCAATTGTGTCGATCTATTTCGCGGATGGCCAGGTCGAGGAAGATAAGTGGTTGTGTCAGCGCTTTGGCACGTCGTCAAATGTGATCGGCAATCTGCGATCCAAAAAAAGTTTCGCTCTGGCGAGTGGCGGCGACTTGGTATCACGAAAGTCCTCGTAAAGATTCCCTGCGAAGGGGGCTTTGTCGAATGACTTGCCGCTCCCACCCTGCGCCCGGTGCGACCCGTCACCAGGTGATCGCCCGGGCACCGAGATGGGTTAAGCCAGATTTTGACCTCCTATTAAGAGTCCGCAGCGCTCAATCATCCATTATTGAATTGCAAAGCAAATCAGTCCGGTGCAAACGCCATAAAGCGCAACAGCGCAGGACTGGCGGCCCCGGCTGCCCAGACCAGGCTGGTCTCACAGCCGGGCACGGCCCGGCCCTTGCTGCCTTTCAGCGCCCGGTAGACCACGCCCGGCCGCTGAAACTGCCGCACGCTGTCGGGCACCCAGGCCACGCCAATGCCGGCCGACACCAGGTTGACGATGGTCTGCATCTGGATCGCCTCCTGTGCCACGCGGGGCAAGTAGCCGGCAGCGTGGTACATCGCAAAAATGGCGTCGTACAGCGATGGCAGACTGCGACGCGGAAAAATCACCAAGGGCTGGTCGAGCAAGTCCTTCAGCGTGAGCGTGGCGTTGTCGGCCAGCGCGCTCTGCTCGGGCACCGCCACCACCAGCGGATTCCTGGACAGGCGCTTGCAGACCAGGCCCGGCGGTGCAAACCCCGGCGAATGCAGGATGAAGCCGGCATCAATTTCACCGCGTCCGAAGGCTTCGAGCTGAACATCTCCTGTCGCCTCGATCAGTTCGAGCTGCACCTTGGGATACTGCTCGCGAAAGGCCCGGACCCAGCGCGGCAGCAAATCAAACCCGACCGTGGACACAAAGGCAAGCCGCAAGCGCCCCGCTTCGCCGTCGGCACTGGCGTGCGCAAGGCCGGGCATGGCGGCCGCGCGCGCCAGCAGATCGCGCGCTTCAGCCACTAGGGCAGCGCCTGCCGCCGTCAACTGCACGCTGCGCTTGGTACGGTCAAAAAGCCTGAGCCCCAGCGTGGCCTCCAGCTGGGCGATGGCCTGGGTCAGGGGCGGCTGGGTCATGTTCAGGCGCTGGGCGGCGCGGCTGAAATGGAGCTCTTCCGCCACGGCGAGAAACTGGCGCCACAGGCGCAGCTCAATCAGCGGCGGTTTGCGCACATCCTGAAAAGTGACGGGATTCGTGACAGGATTAGTCATATGCTGCAGATATTAATACAGCATGAATAATGGATTGGAAAGAATCAGCCAAAGCACGCATACTTGGCTTTTCCAACAAACCCCTCACGAGACGCCCCATGGAC
>JAUSNJ010000076.1 GCA_030645355.1 Rhodoferax sp.
GCTCGTGACCAGGCATCTCTTGAGTAGCACGCCATCTGTACACCTAGCCTACGTTGGTCAGAGAAGAGGAGGCCTGTTGGTCAGCACACAGCTTCTTCGAAAGCACAGGCTCAGTGCCGCACGCGATGCCTAACCCTTCAATCGAGAGGACGTTTTCCGGCAAGCCGGAAAACGCCTCTCATCTCAAACGTTAAAGAAGCAAATCAGGTGATTTGAATGACCGGTATCTGGAAATCTAGATGTCGGCTATGCGTCTAAACCGGGTATTGCCGCACCCCTTCAAACAACCGCCTTGCGCAAGATGCAGGCCTACAACCCGTGATACAAGGCCCCAGCCCAACAACAGAAATGGATTTGCTACCAATATAATAGCTACAAACGTCCATTTCACGAGGGCTAGAGGCCAATTCGACTATTGGCTATTTCCCAGATCGTGATCCGGTGGTGCGCAGGTATCCGCTAAATCTGCACCCGCGTCCCCAGCTCAATCACGCAGTTATTCGGCAGCCGAAAGAAGCCCACCACGCTGCCCGAGTTGCGGGACATCAGCGCAAACAGCGACTCGCGCCAGCCTGCCATGCCGGAGCCCTTGGTTGGCACAATGGTTTCGCGGCTCAGGAAGTAAGAGGTCTCGAACAGGTTGATGGGCAGTCCCCGGGACTTGCACAGCTCCAGCGCCTTGGGGATATCGGGCGTGTTCTTGAACCCGTAGTTCACCTGCACACGCCAGAAGCCCGGGGCCAGCGATTCGACGTCCACCCGCTCAGCAAACGGTATCCACGGCACCTCGTGAAAGACCACGGTCAGGATGACGTTGCGCTCGTGCAGCACCTGGTTGTGTTTGAGGTTGTGCATCAGGGCCTGCGGCACGGTGTCCGGGTTGGCAACCGCATACACGGCCGTGCGGGGCACGCGGTGCACGCCGTCGCCCGAGATGGCGGCAATGAAGGGCAGCAGCTCGGGGTCGTCATGGCGAATGTGCTCGATCAGCAGTTCGCGGCCACGCCGCCAAGTGGCCATGACGGTGAAGATGGCCAGGCCCAGCACCAGGGGGAACCAGCCGCCCTGGAAGAACTTGATCGAGCACGCCGTCACCAGCAACACGTCCAGCGCCAGGAACACACTGGTGGCCGCCAGTGCCACCGGCAGCGGGTAGTTCCAGGCATGGCGAATGACAAAGAAGGTCAGCACCGTGGTGATGAGCATGGTCACCGTCACGGCGATGCCATAGGCCGAGGCCATGGCCGACGAGCTGCCAAAGCCAAACACCGCCAGCAACACCGAGGCCAGCAGCAACCAGTTCACCTCGGGCATGTAAATCTGGCCGGCCTCTTTGGCCGAGGTGTACAGCACCTCCATGCGCGGCAGCAGGCCCAGCTGCACGGCCTGCTTGGTCATGGAATAGGCACCCGAGATCACCGCCTGCGACGCAATGACCGTTGCCACCGTGGCCAGGACCACAGCCGGTATCAGCCAGGTGGTGGGGAACATGCGGTAGAACGGGTTGTCCAGCGCCGTGGGGTCGCGCATCAGCAGTGCTCCCTGGCCCATGTACTGAATGGCCAGGGCCGGAAACACCAGACCCATCCAGGCGAATTGGATGGGCCGTTTACCGAAATGCCCCATGTCCGCGTACAGCGCCTCGGCACCGGTGAAGGCCAGCACGATGGCGCCCACGGCGACAAACATGTGCCAGCCCTGGGCCACCAAAAAGTTCAGCGCGTTCAAGGGATTGAGCGCGGCCAGAATGCCCGGCGTTTGCGCAATCTCCATCAGCCCGGTGCCCGCCAGCACGGCGAACCACAGCACAATGACCGGGCCAAACAGTTTGCCCACCACGCCGGTGCCAAAGCGTTGGACGGCAAACAGCCCCACCAGCACGGCCGCGCAGATGGGCAGCACATAGGGTTTGAAGGCCGGCGTGGCGACTTCCAGGCCTTCCACGGCACTGAGCACCGAGATAGCCGGTGTGATCACACTGTCGCCATAAAAAAGTGCCGCGCCAAACACACCGATCAACAGCAGCACGAGTTTGCGGGTGGGGGTGCTGCCGCCGGCATTGGCGGCCAGCGCGGTGAGCGCCATGATGCCGCCTTCGCCCCGGTTGTCGGCCCGCAGTATCAGCAACACGTATTTGAGCGTGACGACCATCATCAGGCCCCAAAAGATCACCGAGACGGCTCCGACAATGTGGGCCTGGTCCAGCGGAATGCCCATGCTGGGGCTGAAGATTTCTTTCATGGTGTACAGCGGGCTGGTACCAATGTCGCCATACACCACCCCCAAGGCACCCAACGTCAGTGCGGCCATGCTTTCGCGATTTGCGGTCTTACCCATTATTTTCCAAAGGCGTTGAAGAGGGCTCTACTGTCGGTGCCCGGGCATCAGGAACGCATAAGGGGCAGGGCAGTCGTAGTCGCGTTAGGCAACCGCCAGGCGATAGCCGACCCCGGTCTCGGTCAGCAGGTGGCGCGGCTCGGCCGGCTCGCGCTCGATCTTGGCGCGCAGTTGACCCATGTAGAGACGCAGGTAGTGCGTGTGCTCGGTGAACTCGGGCCCCCACACATCCGTCAGCAATTGCCGGTGCGTGACCACGCGCCCGGCGCTGCGCACCAGCCGGGCCAGCAGATTGAATTCGGTGGGTGTCAGGTGCAGGGTTTCACCACCACGCTGCACCGTGCGCGTGGCCAGATCGACGTGCAAATCGTCCAGGCTATGGGTGGTGACGGCCGCCGCCAGTGCCGTGCCGCGATGGCGCAGTGCCACCCGGATGCGGGCCAGCAACTCCCCCACGCTGAAGGGCTTGACCAGGTAATCATCGGCACCGGCGTCGAGCAACTGGATCTTTTGCGCCTCCTGGTGGCGGGCGGAGACGACGATGATGGGCAGGGACTGGTTGAGGCGAATCTGCTGCACCAGGGCCACTCCGTCGCCATCGGGCAGGCCCAGGTCCAGCACCACCACGTCGGGCGGTGCATGGCGCAACAGGGCGCTGGCCTCGCTCAGCGTGACGGCGGTTTGCACCTCAAAGCCCTCCACCGTCAGCGAGGACTGCATCATGGAGCGGATCTCGCGGTCGTCTTCGACCACCAATACGCGCAGGCTCATGGCGGTGCGCCCTGGGGCTGTTGTGGGTCAACCGGCAGGGAGAACGTAAAGCAGTTGCCGCCGCCCTGGCGCCGGCGCACACCCAATTCCCCACCGTGCGCCTGGGCGATGGCGCGGCACAGGGCCAAGCCCAGGCCCGCACCGCGCTGGCCTGATTGGTCGTTGCGCGAGTAGGGCTCAAAAATGGCCTGGTACTGGTCAGGCGGGATGGCGTTGCCACGGTCCTTGACGCTGACCTGCAGCATGGCCTGGTCGGCGCTGACCACCAGGTCAATCGCGTCATCGCTGTACTTCAGCGCGTTGTCCAGCAGATTGGCCAGCAACTGCGCCAACAGTACGGGGTTGGCACGGATCAAGGGCAGGCCTTCCGGCACCTTGGACTTGATGCGCCGGGTGGGGTCGCGCGCGCGCAGCCGTGCCAGGACCGAACCCACAATTTCTTCCATGGACTCCCAGTCCCGCTGCAAGGGCTGGGTGGTATTGGTCAACTGCACCAGTTGCAGCGTGTTTTCCGTGACGGTGGACAGGTAGGAGGCTTCACGAACGATGCTGGCCAGCAGCTTGTCCTGCTCGGCCGGGCTGAGTTTGTCGCGCTGGGTCTGCAGAGAGGATGCCGCACCCACCACGGCCGCCAACGGGGTGCGCAGATCATGGGAAATGGCCGCCAGAAACGTGCTTTGCACCTGCTGGCGTTTGGACTCGGCCTCGGTCTCCTGCATGGCCGTGGTAAGGCGCAGGCGCCACAGCGTCTGGCCGAGCTGGGCGCACACGGCCTGCGCGTGTTCGCGTCCGGGGGTGTCGGCGGCGGCTATGTTTTGAATGCACACCGCGCCTTGCATTTGCCCCTTGTTGCCCAGCGGCAGGTACCAGGCGTTCAGGCCGGGCCAGCGCCCGGTGCCGGGGCCCAGTACCGCGTTCTCGCGCATGCAGCACTTCAAGCCATCGCGCATGCCCGAGTCCAGTTCCGCTCCGTTAGACAGCTCGCCGTCTGGCAGGCGCAGTGCCAGCCAGACGGGGCCGTCAAAGGCGGCGTCCAGCGTCTGTCGCCCCAACAGCACGATGTCTTCCACCGTGTTGGTGTTGGCCAGCTGGGTGGCTAGCTCCTGGAGTTGGTGGGCGCGCTGCTCGTTTCTGTGCGCCAATTCGGTCTCGCTGCGCAAGCGGGCCGCCAGGTGGCTGATGACCAGGGCCACCAGCAACATGGCGGCCAGCGCGATCAAATGCTCCGGGCTCTCCACAATGAGCGTGAACCGGGGCGGAACAAAGAAGAAATTCAAGGCCATCACCGCGCCCACCGCGCAGACCACCGACGGCACCAGCGGTAGGCTGTAGGCCCCGATGACCACCACCAGCATGTACAGCATGGCCTGGCTGGTCAGTGAGATCTGGTGGTCGACCCACAGGCTGCCAACGGTCGCCAAGGTCAGCAAGCCGACGATGGTGAACCCGGATCGCAGCTGCGACGGGCCGTTTGGGGTGTGGGCAGGGGTGGAAGCGTTCATGCGGGTGCCAGCGTACCACCCGCCGTATCAGGATTGCATCAGGAAAGTTTGGCGGGGCGCAATTCCCGCAAGGCGTCTGCCGCAATCCAGCGAGCGGAACGGCTGCCCTGTTGCTGGATCCGAAGTGCGGACTCAATGGCGGCTTGGCGCAGCGCGCGGTTGCGTTTGCCGATGTTGCGCAGCGCCCAGTTGACAGCCTTCTTGACGAAATTGCGGTCGTCATCTGCCGCGGCCTCCACCAGCGCCAGGGCGGCCACAAAGTCCGCGTCGTCGGCCGTCTTGTCGTGCACTGCCAGGGTTGCCAGCAGCGCAAAGGCCGCGCGGCGCACAAATTCGTCTTTGCGGGTGGCCCACGCTTCGACCTTGCGCCAGGCCAGCGGCGATTTGCAAAAAGCGTTCAGGCAGGTTTGGTCGCACACATCCCAGGCCACAAAGCCTTTGACCCAAGCGTCCATCTGGCGTGAGGTCAGATGCGCGGGCTCGGCCACCATGCTGGCCACGATGCGGGCGTCGGGGATGGCGGTGTCCCACAGGGCCTGAGCCAGGGCGTGGTCGCGTCCCAGGGTGCGGGCGATGCCGCGCATGGCGGGTACGGACAGGCCCAACCGCTGGTCACCGACGATGCCAAAGCGCGCCATGCCCGCCAGCTCGGCGGGGCGGGCGTTCTGGTGCAGCATGGCAAGTGCGGCTGTCAGACGATCCGACGCGTTAGCCATGCGGCGCCTGCAGTGGTCAGGGTTTACGGATGGCCCAGGTCCAATACCGAACCAGTTCCGTCAGTCCTTCTGGTCCCGACACGTTCGCCAGTATTTGCGACGCCTTGTCGGTTTGTCCGGCCTGGATATAGGCCACGGCCAGGCGCAGGCGGGCTTCTTCGGGGCGCTTGGCTATGCCTTTGGCAAGGGCCTTTTCCATCAGCTCCAGTCCCTTGTCAAACTGCTGCATACCCACGAGGTTGAGGCCGACGTTGAGCGCTGCCGAGCCGTCCGGCTTCTTCAGCGCGTTGGCAATGTCGGCTGCCACGGTCTTGCGGTCCTGTTCGTTTTCCAGCGCCAGTTTGGCACGCAACTTCTTGTGTGCCTCGGCGTTGGCCCCAGTGCCCAGCAAGCCGGCCGCGGCGCCTTGGTCAAAAGCGCGCAGGGCTTCACCGGAAAAGCCGGACTTTTGTGCAAAGTCGATGTACTCACTGTAGTCGGTGGTTTCTTCGGGCGTGCCGGTGTAGAACGCCAGCCGGAATACATCCAGTTGCAGGCGGGTCGCCAGGTCCGAGCGGGCCCACAGGCGGTTGATGACCGCGCGCCAGTGGTCCTTGCTAGGGTAGTACTGCACCAGCAACTCCAGCGCGCGGGTGGAACCTGCGGCGTCCTTCAGGTTGTTGCGGGCCTGGGCCAGCATTTCCAGATAGGGCTGGGATGGCGCTGTCTTGGCTTTCTCGCTGGCGGCAATTTCTTCGTTGAGAAGCTCGCTGCCGCGTTGCAAATTGCCGCTCAGCAGGTGGGAGCGAATGCGTGCGTCTATGAACGCTGGGTCGGACCCGCCAGCCTTCACGTATCGGTCCAACCAGCTAGCGGACTGGGCATAGCCTTTGGTTCGGTAGTGGGTAATGCCCACGGCCTGCATCAGGGGCAGTGTTTCTTCGGGTTTGAGCCAGGCACCGCTTGCATTGAGCTGCAATATCTGTTCGACCAGTTTGTCTGCACTCTGGGCATCGTCCTCGCCGTTGGCGACCGACAGGGCGACACGGGCGGTGATGTAGCTCTCATAGTCCGTTTTGTTCGGAACGGCGTTGGCTGCCTGTATTTTCTCCTTGGCAAGGCCATATTTCTTCTCAGCGATCAGGCTCTGCGCGTCCAGCAACGGTGTGCGCAGCTCGGGGCGGATGGTTGGTCCAGCAGGTGCCGATGCTGCAGCAGCGGGTGCCGGTGCGGTTTGTGCCTGCGCTGTATGTGCCAACAGGGCGCCTGCTGCAAGCACGCTCAGGAGAAGCGGATGAATGGTTCTGGAAGCATTCATGGTGCGACTCAGGCTTTGCCCGGGTTGCACAAGGCGTGCTGGCCCAATTGCACGACCAGGTCGCGGGACTTGTTCACCTCGGCCGAGGTCGCGACGGCCGCAATATTGGATGCCAGACTGCCGACGTATTTGCCGGTGGCTTCGGAAATCGATTTCAAGGCGGTGCAGCGGGTGGCGAGGTGTTTCTTGGCGATGGCCATGTCGCCAGCGTCGCGCACTTCGGCAGCAACCACGCCCAAAGCCAGCACTCCATCGGCGGTGGCGTCGACCAGGCTCAGTTGGTTGGTCACCAGCTTGAGCATTTCCTTGTCATTGGGTGATGCCGTGCCCGCACGCTTGGCGAGGTCAGACAGACTGGCTGCCAGGCTTTGCGACACCTTGTGAAATTCGGTGACAGACTTGCCGATGGCGGCCTTGTTTTGGGCCATGGCGGGCTGCACCAGCAAGGTCGTGGCCAAAAGGGTCGTGGAAAGAATGCGAATCTTAGACATAGAAGTGAGTCTCTTGGGATGAACGTGGGGCGAACTTTACACCGGTTCTGGAAACAGGGACCAGCCTGCATCACACTAGAATCGACGCACACGCACCGCTTGCAAGGCCCATCTCCGTGAATTTTGATATTCGCACCCTTTCGATCATTACCGCGGTGAGTTCGCTGGTGTTCGCTTTTGCGGCAATTGTGTTGGCGCGGCTTGTGCCCAGTGAGCGGTACCTGCGTGATTGGGCGATCGGTTCTGCACTGGCCGCGCTGAGTACGCTGCTGGTAGGGCTGCGTGGGCTGATTCCGGACCTGGTGTCTGCGGCGGTGGCCAATACCCTGCTGACCGTTGCCTTTACGCGTATGTACATTGGCGCCAGGGGCATGGTCCGGCTGGATCCCCCGGGTCGCTCCGTATGGCTGCTGGCGGTGTTTGCCTTTGTTGGCCTTTCATGGTTTGTCCTTGCAGACCCCAGCGTCCTGGCCCGTGTGCTGATCGTGACCATCGTCAATGTGCCCCTGATGGCGGCAACGGGGCTGACATTCTGGCGCCATGACCAGCGCAGCGGTCCGTCACCGTTGCGGGTTGCCAATCGGTTCACCAGCCTGGTCTATATTGGCGGAGCCGTGCTGCTGGTCGCGCGCATCGTTCCAGCGTTGCAAGGCCCCAATGCCACGGCCTACCTCTCCTCAACCAGCGCGCTGTTTGTGGCTCCGTATTTCTGGGCGATCCTGTTCAACGTCTGGTTGGCAATCATGGTCACGCTCACGGTGAGTGCGCGGCTGCAGTCCGATCTGGCCATCTCCCGGGATCAGGCAGAAGCCAACAGTTCCGCCAAGAGCCAGTTTTTGGCCAATATGAGCCATGAGATACGCACCCCCATGAACGCGATACTGGGCATGCTGAAGCTGCTGCAGGGCACTGACCTGAGCAACCGCCAGCAGGACTACACCACCAAAACAGAGGATGCAGCACGTTCGTTGCTTGGACTGCTGAATGACATTCTGGATTTCTCCAAGGTTGAGGCCGGCAAGATGTCCCTGGACCCGCAGCCGTTCAGTGTTGAGCGTCTGCTGCGTGAGCTGTCAGTGGTGCTGTCAGCCAACGTGGGTACCAAACACATCGACGTGCTGTTTGACATCGACCCACAGATTCCGCCTATGCTGGTCGGTGACGCCATGCGGCTGCAGCAGGTGTTGATCAATCTGGGCGGCAATGCCGTCAAATTTACTGCACAGGGGCAGGTAATTCTGGCCGTGCGGCTCAAACACTTGGCGGGCGCAGTCGCGCTGGTCGAGTTTGTTGTGCGGGATACCGGCATCGGAATTGCCCCGGAAAATCAGAGCCATATTTTTTCCGGATTTTCCCAGGCAGAAGCATCCACGACGCGGCGCTTTGGTGGCACCGGGCTGGGGTTGGCAATCAGCCAGCGGCTGGTCGAGATGATGGGTGGCTCGTTGCAGTTGAGCAGCGTATTGGGGCAGGGCAGCACCTTCGCTTTCAGCCTGACATTGCCGGTCGCCGCCGAACTCGGTCCGGATGCCGCTCCACCACCTGATGTGCTTGCTCCGCGCACCGTACTGATCATTGACAGCAACCCTTTGGCGCTGGACGTCACCGCGGCCATCACCCGCGCGTGGGCCTGGCCCACGGCGACTGCCGACAGTGGAGAGCACGCGCTGGAGATGATCCGCATGCAGTCTTCTGCGGGGCAATTTCCGTATCAGATTGTTTTCCTGAGCTGGCGTTTGTCAGGCATGGATGGGTGGGAGACGGTCCGCCACATTCACCAGGTCAGCCAGAGTGTTGGGGCGCCGCCGCCGACGATCGTCATGCTGGCATCCTCGAACCGTCTGGTGTTGGCCCAGCGCTCGGCACTGGAGCAATCCATGCTCGATGGATTTCTGGTGAAGCCCTTCACCGCGTCCATGCTGAAGGAAGCGGCGACGCAACCGGTGGCCACGGACACCGGGGTGCGAAAGACCCCGCGCACCAGCAAGCCAAGGCGCTTGGCTGGTATGCGTCTGTTGGTGGTGGAGGACAACCTGATCAACCAGCAGGTGGCGCAGGAACTGTTGCGCTCCGAGGGCGCGCAGGTCGTATTGGCGGCCAATGGGCAATTGGGCGTGGATGCCGTTGCTTCGGCTGCGTCCGCGTTTGATGCCGTGTTGATGGATGTCCAGATGCCGGTGCTCGACGGCTATGCTGCAACCCGCGTGATTCGCCAGCAACTGGGCTTGACGACGTTGCCGATTATCGCCATGACCGCCAACGCCATGGCGTCTGACCGCGAAGCTTGTCTGGCCGCCGGCATGGACGACCATATTGGCAAGCCATTTGATCTGACGCAACTGGTGTTGCTGTTGCGACGCTATGCCAGGTCGGCGCAGCCGCTTGCGAACAGTGACTCAACGAAATCCATTTCTGATTTGCAGAGCCCGACAAGCACACTTGCGGTATTAGATGTTGCCACTGCACTGGCCCGTATGGCCGGCTCCACGGACCTGTATGTTCGGGCTGCGCGTGATTTTCTTGTCGGTTTGCCCGCAACGGTCTCAGATTTTCGGCGTCTTGCGCAAGTCGATGGGCTGCAGGCGTCCATGCACATGCACAATCTGAAGGGAGCCTCTGCCATGTTGGGAGCGACCCAACTGGCGCAAGCCGCCGACCTCCTGGAAACGCTGTGTGCGAGTCCAGTGGGTCTGGCTTCCAGCTTTGACCACCTGGTGGCATTGCAGGCTACTGTACAAGCGACCGAAGCGGCCCTGCATGACGCGGTCGATGCAATGGGCATACCTCCCGCCGCTGTTTCGCACTAGCCGGCTTTGCGCGGGCGCCGGCCAAAATCCTTCAGCCATCCCTGGGCATAAGCGCCGATCGCTATACCGAGCAGAGGCGTCAACATGCCCCAGTTTCCGGTGCCCAAAGCCGCAATGGCTGGGCCGGGGCATACGCCACACAACCCCCAACCCACGCCAAAAATGGCGGCACCCAGAATGGTGTCCCGGTCCAACACCGATGGGCGGATCGAGAACTGATCACCCAACGCCGGACGAGCCATCAGCCGGGGCCCCAACTGGTAGGCCAGTACCGTTACGCAGATGGCGCCCCCCATGACCAGCATCAGGCCAAAGTCCTGCAAGAGCAGGAAACTCAAGACCACCTCGGGCGACACCATGCCGGACACGGACAGCCCGAAACCAAACAGTGCGCCACATAGCAGAACCGCTATCGTCTTTCCAATGGGCATTAGTGAGCTCCCAAAATGCGCACGGCATTCGCGGTGACAAAAGCCGTCGCCATGAAGGTCAGCACCGCGACCAGCGAGGGTAATTGGAGGGATCCCAGACCACAGATGCCGTGTCCGGAAGTACATCCGTTGGACAACCGCGCACCAAAACCAACCAATAGTCCTCCAACACCCAACTGCCAGACCGGGACGCCAGTTTGTAGTCCGCCTTTTGGCCCCAGCAGGAACCACCAGATGGCAGCACCGATGATGAGCCCCGCAGCCAAGACCAGGCGCCACGACCGGGTTTCAACGAATCGGCTTTCCTGGAAGAAGGGCCTGCGGGACAGGTAGGACCAGGTGCTGCTGAAGACCGTACTCATGCCCCCAATCCATCCGGTCAGGATGTATAACAAACCAACTGCAGTCCCGATCAAAAGACCACCCGCCAGATAGTGACCCCAACCCGTGGGGAAAAGCGATACCGTCATGCCTGCTCCTGTGATTTTCGCAACGGGCCAGAGCATAGCGCGTCCGAGGGACAGTTAGCCGCACCATAATTGCGCGGATGTTTCAGGCGCTGGATGGGCCACTGCCTGCACGACAAGACCACGGACACGGCCAAGGCCAAGGCCAAGGCAAAAGCTACTATGGGTGATGAAGATTGGGAAACGATTTGAAGAACAAGCTCTCAGGTCTTGCTGCGTTGGGGGGATTGGTCTACTCGACTGATAGTGGCCGTATGTGCCCGGACTGTCGCCAGCCGGTGCTCCAGTGTGTCTGCCATCTGCCGCGTACGCCCACGGGTGATGGCACTGTGCGCGTTTCAAGGGAGACCAAAGGGCGGGGCGGCAAGGCCGTGACAGTGGTCAAAGGGGTGCTTTTGGATGCAGCCGGGCTCGCCGAACTGGGCAAGCAACTCAAGACGGCCTGTGGCACGGGCGGTACTGTGAAGGACGGCGTGATTGAAGTTCAGGGCGACCACTGCGACCGGGTTGTGCAACTGCTCAAGTCGCAGGGGCATACCGTTAAACGTGCAGGGGGATAATGCACCATGCACCTATCAGACCGGGCTGAAAGGCCATCCGTAGCCCTGTACTGGGATTTTGAAAACCTGCACGCTGCACTGTGCGAGGCGCGGCTCGAGGGCTCGTACAGCAAGCAGGACAACCGCTTCAAGGTGCAGGAGCCGCTGGTAAGTATCCAGGCCGTGGTCGATATCGCTGCGTCGCTTGGCCCTATCGTCATCCACCGCGCGTACTGCAATTGGCAGTACTTTGGCCGATACCGGGACGCACTACTGCACCATGCCATGGAGCTGATTCAGTTGTTTCCACCGGGTGGCGCTGCCAAGAACGGGGCTGACATCAGGCTGTGCCTGGATGCCATGGAAGATCTGACACGCTTTGACCACATCGGCACCGTTGTCATCGTCAGCGGTGACAGTGATTACATGCCGGCGGCGCAGAAAATCAAGGCTGCCGGACGCCGGATCATCGGTTTGGGCGCGCGCAAGACCACCAATAGTCACTGGGCGACCAGTTGCCATGGCTTTCATTACTACGAAGATTTGGTAGCGAGCACACAATGATTCTGGATTCAGACGCGGTAACCCATGGAATTCAGTTGGCGGTCGCACCGGTCTTCCTGCTCACCGCTGTGTCGGGGATGATCGGCGCCATTGCGGGTCGCCTGGCGCGCATTATTGACCGCGCGCGATTGCTGGAGGACCGCGCGCGCGAGTCGACCGATGACGACTTCCTGGAGCGCGCGTTTCACGAGTTGCGTGAGTTGCGCTTGCGAGGACGACTTGCCAATGGCGGTATAGCGCTGCTGACCTTGTGCGCATTCCTGATTGGATTGACCATCATTGTGCTGTTTGTGGGGGAGACCACCGGGTTTCAGATCAGTCGCTGGGCGGTTGGCGGATTCCTGGCTGGTGTGGTGTCGTTTCTGCTGGCTTTGCTGTGTTTCCTCACAGAAACGATTATTGCTTCGCGTCTGCTCAACTTTCACATGCCCGACAGGGGCTAGTTCATCATCACACTGGCCATGATTTCGTAGGATCGTTTGCGCGCGGTGTGGTCAAACATCTGCGAGGTAATCATGAGTTCATCAGCGCCCGTGCGTTCGATGAACGACAGCAGGTCGCGGCGGACGGTGGCCGCACTGCCGATAGTCGCACACGACAGAACGCTGCGCAGCAGGGCTTGCTCGGCCGGACCGACCTCTTCTGCATAACCTGGTTTTGGCGGAGGTAATTTGGCAGGTCTGCCGCTGCGCAGGTTGACAAATGCCTGTTGCATGGAGCTGGCCAGAATGTGCGCTTCATCGTCGGTGTCTGCCGCAAACACATTGAAACCGAGCATCACGTAGGGCTTTGCCAATTGTTGAGAGGGTTTGAACCTGGTGCGGTATAGCGCCACTGCGTCCATCATTTGCGCGGGCGCGAAATGTGACGCAAAGGCGTAGGGCAGGCCGAGCATCGCCGCCAACTGCGCGCCATAGAGGCTGGAGCCCAAAATCCAAATCGGCACCTTCATACCCGTGCCAGGCACGGCGCGAACGGCTTGGCGCGGTTGGTCGGACAAAAAATCCATCAACTCCGCCACATCTTGTGGGAACGCGTCTGCTTCGGATGCCAGGTTACGGCGCAGCGCCTGTGCGGTGCGCTGGTCGGACCCCGGCGCGCGTCCCAAGCCCAAGTCGATGCGGCCGGGGTACAGCGACTCCAGCGTGCCAAATTGCTCGGCGATGACCAACGGCGAATGGTTGGGCAGCATGATCCCGCCAGCACCCACGCGGATGGTGGATGTGCCACCCGCAACATAGCCAATCAACACAGCAGTGGCCGCACTGGCGATGCCCGGCATGCCATGGTGTTCGGCCAGCCAATACCGCCTAAATCCCAGGCGTTCGGTGTGTTGCGCCAGATCCAGCGTGTTGCGAAAGGATTGCGCCGCGTCACTCCCTTCTGTGATGGGCGACAGGTCGAGTACGGAATACGGGGTCATGTAGTGCAAGCTTCGTGATTTGCGAGGGATTACCCCGAGAAAACCCCGCCTGTAGGCAGAGAATAATGCTACTGTATCCCGTAGCGAGCGGGCGTGCCCCCATGGCACACAAATGGCACTATAGACAGACTAGGGCAGTACATGATTACCTCCGGAATGAGCCTTGGAAAACGGCTGACTTTGAGCTTTACCGTCGTTATTGCATTTATGGCACTGCTGGCCATTTTGTCCTCGGTGCGGATCGCGGGCCTCAATACCGAGATCGAGCTGATCGTCAAGGACCGTTACCCCAAGACCAATATTGCCAACAGCATCAAATCTCAGATCAATGAGGTGTCGCGCGGTATGTTGGGCGTGTTGATCATGACCGACCCTGGGCAGATCAAGGCAGAGATTGACAAAATCGAAAAGATCAACGCGGCCAACAATGAGGCGATTGCGACGTTGGACAAAATCCTGACCGACGAAAAGGGACGTGAGCTCCTCAAGGCGATTGTGGATATACGAGACAAGTTTCGGCCCCATCAGGCAGCTTTCGTGACACTGGTCAATGAAGACAAGAAGGATGAGGCGCAGCTGAAATACTTGTTTTCAATGCGTCCGCTGCAGAAAAGGTACTTTGATGCGCTGGATGCCTTCGTGAAGTACCAGGATGAGCAGATGCAGTCCGCCGGTGACAAGTCTGCCGATGTAGCACGAAAGACCGAGATTCTTATTCTGGTGTTGGCGGTCGCAGCTGCACTGGCCAGTACGGTGGTGGGTTTCTGGGTTACTCGCAGTATTGTGGGGCCATTGAGAAACGCCATGGCGGTGACGCAGCTCGTTGCGGCGGGGGATCTGACTAGCGAAATTCAGGCTGGTGGACAGGACGAACTGGGTCGAATGATGGACGGACTGCGTAACATGAATGACAGCTTGCGTCAGTTGGTTGGGGATGTTCGTTCCAGTGCCCACACCATTGCGTCAACCGCACAGGAAATTGCGGCTGGCAACCATCAATTGAACGACCGTACCGTTGAGCAGGCGCAAACATTGCAGGAAACGACATCTTCCATGCATGAGTTGACGGCCATCGTGCGGCAAAGTGCAGACAGCACGCAAGAAGCCAACCAGCTGGCGGCCTCGGCATCGAGCGTTGCCGTCAAGGGTGGGGCAGTTGTGTCACAGGTTGTTGAAACCATGGGCTCCATCAACGCCTCGTCCAAGAAAATTGCGGACATCATTGGTGTGATTGATGGAATTGCCTTTCAAACCAATATTCTTGCCTTGAATGCCGCTGTTGAAGCCGCCCGCGCCGGTGAGCAGGGGCGTGGTTTCGCAGTTGTAGCGTCCGAGGTTCGCAGTCTGGCACAGCGCTCAGCCACTGCGGCCAAGGAGATCAAGACCCTGATTGATGATTCGGTCGCCAGCGTGGAAACCGGGAGTCGTCTCGTGGGCCAGGCGGGCACCACCATGACCGAGGTCGTGGACAGTGTCAAACGGGTGACCACCATCATGGCCGAAATCACCAATGCCAACCGTGAGCAGAATGCCAGCATTGAGCGAGTCAACCACTCCATCGCCCGAATGGACGAGGTCACCCAACAGAATGCAGCCATGGTGGAAGAGGCTGCCAGTGCCGCACAGTCCATGCACAACGAAGCAGATCACCTGTCCCAGGCAATCAGCGTATTCAAGCTGGGTGGCAATGACGATGGCCCAATCGTGGGTCGCGAAGTTCGGGCCCTTGGTCGCGGTCGGGGATGACGGCTTTCTTTCAACAGTACTTTTAGGAGACAGCGAATGGCAATTGGACAATCTTTCAAATCCCTGGTTTGCACCGGCGCGCTTGCCGTGGCGTGCGCCATGTCGGCGCAGGCCGCAGACATTGGCGGTGTCAAAGTCGAAGACACCGCAACGGTCGCCGGCAAGACGCTGGTGCTCAATGGCGGCGGGATGCGTCAGATTTTTGTGGTCAAGGTATATGCCGCTGCTTTGTACCTTTCCGAGAAGAAAACATCGGCCGCCGATGTGCAGGCTTTGACGACTCCGAAGCGGGTTGCTTTGCACATTCAACGTGAAGTCAACAGTGAAGAATTCGGTCAGCTGTTCATTACTTCCATGAACAAGAATTCTTCCAAGGAGGAAAAAGCCAAGGTGATCAATCAGACCGTCAAGTTCGGTGAGATGTTTGCCAGTTTGCCCCCTGTGAAAAAAGGCGACATCGTGACGCTGGATTGGGTGCCTGGTTCCGGAACCGTCAGCACGCTCAATGGAAAGCAGATTGGTGAAACTTTGCCCGACATTGCTTTTTACAACGCCGTGCTGCGTATTTGGATTGGTGAAAATCCGGTTCAGTCTGACGTGAAGCGAGGATTGCTCGGCGAGAAGTAGACCCGCCTGGGCCGCACGCCATCAGTTCAGCTTCAGGGCTTCAAATACACGAAAGGCCGCATAGGCATCGTTGGCGGCATAGACCAACTGGGCTTCTGTGAGGCGTGGATTGGCCCAGTTGGATGTGGCGGCCTTTTTGGACTTGATGAAACGCTGGTTGAACAGCACGGCCACCGCGCCCTTGACACCCATATCTTTGCGGTAACCGCGTTCCCGAAAAATCGTGTTCAGTTCCAGCACATCCGTGGGGTCAACCCCCAGTTTGGAAATGATGCGTTTTCGGTCATCGCCCAGACCGAATCCGGCCTTGACAATGCCCAGGGTTGACAGCAGTTGCCCCACCATGGTGCGGCATTGCAGGTCGTGCAATTGAAAGACCCAGGCCCTGTCTGCCGTCGCCAGCTGAACAATGTGTGGCCCCTCGGACACCTGGTCCTTGAAGAAGGTTGGCTTGGACTCCGTGTCAAAGCCCAATACCTTGGCACGGGCCAGCGCGTCGCAGGCGTGGCCCGCTTCGTCCGCGGTGGAGACCAGGGAAATTTGGTTCAAACCCAGCCGGTCAAAAGGCGCCAGCAGGGCGATTTGCTCCTTGCTGGGTGTGTTGTGGGTGGTGTGCATGGGCAGCAGTGTGCCGGATAACCGGTCGGTTTTGGGTGGCGTCGCATAATCACGCCATGAAAAAAACATTCAAACTCAATATCGAAGGTAAAAACCGGGACCGCGTTCTCGAAGCGGTCAAACATGAAATCCGCAAGTACGTCAAACGCGAACGGCGTCGTGATCTGCCGGAGGGCGTCGATTTTTGGGACTTTGACTGCCGGTTTGGCACCAGCGAGGCGGATGCCGTGGTCGTGCATTTCGCCACGCTCACCGAGCGGATCGACGCCGTGGCCAAAGCTGCCGGCGACCAGTTTTACGTGGAAATCCTGGCCTCGCACGGCCGCCGCCAGACACGCCCTGTTGGCGCTGAACCCACGTAAACGCCTGTTTTTCCTCTTGTCCTGGAGAATTCCTGATGATCGTCCTTTGCGGCTTCCCGGTTTCCAACTACTACAACAAAGTCAAATTGGCCCTTCTGGAAAAGAACGTGCCGTTTACCGAAGAGCATGTAGCTACCGGGCGTACTGATGAGGCTGTGCTGTCGTGCTCGCCACTGGGCAAGATTCCCTACATTCGCACGCCGCAAGGCAGTTTGTGCGAGAGCGAGGCGATTCTGGAGTACATCGAAGCGGCCTATCCCAGTCCCGCGTTGTTGCCGGCGGACCCCTTTGCGGCCGCCAAGGTGCGCGAACTCATCGTGTTCATCGAACTGCATCTGGAACTGGTGGCCCGCGAACTGTATGGACAGGCGTTCTTCGGTGGTTCCATCAGCGAAGGCAACCAGGCCCGGGTGCGCAAACAGCTGGAAAAAAACATCACCGCGTTCAAACGCCTGGTCAAGTTTGCCCCTTTTGTGGGCGGTGACAGCTTCACGCTGGCCGATTGCGCCGCGTTTGCCAGTCTGCCGGTGGTTGGCATGGCAAGCAAGGCAATCTATGGCGAAGACCTGTTGCTGGCGGCCGGGGTGGACTACAAGCCCTACATGAAGCTGATAGGGGAGCGGCCCTCCGCGCAAAAGGTCATGGCAGACCGCAAGGCCGCCACGGCCAAGCCGTAGTCCCCCGCGTCGCTTGCAGGCTTTGCGCGTTCTCAGGTCGGGTTGGTCCGCGCTGCTGCTGCCCGCAGTTTGTCCTTCTTGCTCGGGCGCTTGCCCTTGATGCCACCATTGTCGGGCGCTGCCTGCACCACGATCGGCGTGGCGACCTCGGTGGGCTCGAAACCTGCGATGTGTTCCAAGGGCAAGTTCAGACCCTGCCGCTTTTCAATCAGATGAAAATGGGCCTCGGTATCGGCACTGACAAAGCTAACCGCCAGGCCGGACTCGCCGGCACGTCCCGTGCGCCCGATGCGGTGCACATAGTCCACGGCAGAGCGGGGCAGGTCGTAGTTCACCACCACGGGCAGTTTTGCAATATCGATGCCGCGCGACGCCAGGTCGGTGGTGATGACCACTTCCCACTGCTCGTCCTTGAATTCCGCCAGCACCTGTTTGCGCGCGCCCTGGCTCAAGTCGCCATGAAAGGCGGTGGCGAATACCTTGGCCTTGTACAGCTTTTCGGCTACCAGTTCGGCGGTGTATTTAGTGGCGACGAATACCAGCACACGCTTCCATCCCTGGTCCTTGATCAGGTGGCGCAGCAACTGGGTGCGTTGCTTGGCGTCGACCGCAATCGCCCGCTGTGCAATCTCGGGTTCGTGCTGTTCGGTTGCTTCCACGGAGACGTGCACCGGGTCGCGCAACATCTGGGTGGCCAGTTCGCGCACGCTGTCAGGAAACGTGGCTGAGAAAAACAGGCTTTGCCGCTGCGGGGGCAGCAGAGTCAACACCTTGGCGAGCTCGTCCGCAAAACCCAAATCCAGCAAACGGTCGGCTTCATCCAGCACCAGCAGCCGCACCGTGGCCAGCTGAACGGCATTCTGGCCCGCCAAATCGAGCAGGCGCCCGGGCGTGGCCACCAGGACATCGGCCCCGCCGCGCAGGGCCATCATTTGGGGGTTGATGGAGACGCCGCCCGTGGCCACCACCACTTTGGGGTGCTGCGGCAAGGCTTGGGACAGGCTTCGCACCACATCGCCGACCTGGGCTGCCAGCTCTCGCGTGGGCACGACGATGAGGGCACGCACGGCGCGCCCATACTGGTGGCGGTTCTCGGCGGGTAGCGACTGCAGGCGCTGGAGCAGCGGCAGGGCGAAAGCGGCTGTCTTGCCGGACCCGGTCTGGGCTGACCCCAGCACGTCCGCGCCCTTCAAAATCTCCGGAATGGCCAGGACCTGAATCGGTGTGGGTTCGATAAATCCAAGCGCGCCGGCTGCCTGCGCAAGGGTGGGTAGAAGTCCGAGGGAAAGAAAGGGCATGCCGTATTGTCGACCACCCGACCCGGTTCAGGCTTGCAGCATGGAAATATCACTGAATGACTCGGCATCGGGAATCTGCGATTGCAGCTTGTGCACATTCAGGCCCAGTGCCTGAACCACGGCGATGGGCAAGTCGTTCAGCGCGGCGGGTGCCAGCGCGACCTGGTCGGTGATCAGGGCGGCCAGGTGCACCACGGCGCCCATCCGGGAGTTGCCACTGGACAATGGCTGCGCTGTGGACTGCAGCGCGAGCGCCACGGGCTCGGGGAAATCCCAGCGACGCGCGATCTCGGCGCAAATCTCCCCCTCATCAAACCCGGCCAGCTCGCGCTCGCGCTTCCAGCGCTCGCCTGGCCCCCGGGGCAAGCGCTCGATGCGCTCCAGCATGTCGGGCATACGTTGCACGATCACGACTTCGCCCAGGCGCAGCATCATGCCGGTCAACCAGGCCTGTTGCTCGTCCATGGCTATGCTGCCGGCCACCCATTTGGCGTAGCCCGCACAGACCATGCTGTTGCGCCAGAAGTCAAGGCGGTTCATGCCGGGCGGAAACGCAAAGGTATTGGCCATGCAGATCGACAAGGCGCGGGCGCGTATGTGTGCCATTCCGATGACACTGACGGCGTTGTCCAGCGAATGGACGCTGCGTGATAGCCCGAACATGGCGCTATTGGCCATGCGCAACAAGGTCGCGGTCAGCACAGGGTCTTTGGCGATGATGGACGTCACCGATACCACGTCCGCTTCGTCGTCGCTGAGGGTTCGAATCAGCGCCTGTCCCACTTCCTGCATGTGGGGCAGCTTGACCGATTGCAGGAAGTGCGCAGCGTTAGCCATGGTTCAGAAGATGATACCCCGGTCGCTGCTTCGCCGCGACAAAAGAATGGGCTCTTTGACTCCGCCAGAAATACCGTGGCGGCGGAGCGTTACGGGTAGGATGTTTATTTTTGCCGTCCACCGCACCATGACCCATTCCAATCCTTCCACACCGGTTTCTCTGCGTGCCCCGGGCTGGGCCCTGGGCATGCGCCGCGTCACCGATTACCTGTCGCAGGACTGTCTGGGCGGGCCGCGTCCGTGGAAGGCTGCGTGGGTGATCAATTTTCAGAAAGCGGGCACCTTTGTTTTCATGGCCTGCCTGATGTGGATCTACCAGAACAACTCGCCCGCCGCGTGGGTGTACCTGGCATTGCACGGCAGCTATGGTCTGGTGTGGATTTTGAAAGACTTGGCCTTTCCAGACCCGAACTGGCAGAAAAAGGTCACGATTCTGGGCGGCATCAACAGCTTTCTGTTTGTGCTGGGCTGGTACTGGGTGTTTGGCTGGTTGCTGATCTCCGGTACCTCTCAACCGGAGTACCCGTTGCCGGCCTTCGCATGGTTTGCACTGTGCATCACGCTGTGCCTGCTGGGGTGCGTCATCATGATTGCCGCCGATGCGCAGAAATTCTTCACCCTGCGTGTCCGGCGTGGCCTGATCACCGATGGCCTACACCGCTACGTGCGCCACCCCAACTACCTCGGTGAAATGATGATTTACGGCAGCCTGGCGTTGCTGGTCTGGCACTGGATACCGGTGCTTGTATTGGCGTGGGTATGGCTGGGCGTTTTTTCGGTCAACATGGTGTTGAAGGAAGCCAGCATGTCGCGCTACCCGGAGTGGGCGGCTTACAAGAAGCGAACCTGGTGGCTATTGCCCTTGGTCCTGTGATGGATCTTCCAGTTGGGCGATGATCGTGGCCCGCAAAGCAAAGACGACGTTATGACGAAAAACCTGAAAATCGATTTTGTATCCGATGTATCGTGCCCCTGGTGTGCCGTGGGCCTGGCCTCCCTGCAAACGGCACTGGCCCGTGTAGGACCGGATGTGAAGGTCGACATCACGTTCCAACCGTTCGAACTCAACCCGCAGATGGTGGCTGGCGGTGAGGACACGACCGAGCACCTGCACAAGAAATACGGATCAACTCCTGAACAGGCCGTCGCCATCCGGGAGACCATACGCGCACGCGGTGCCGAGCTGGGCTTTGTCTTCAACCTGGACAAGCGCTCCCGCATCTACAACACCTTCGATGCCCACCGCCTGTTGCACTGGGCGCATCTGGAGGGCCACCAGCTGGCGTTGAAGCAAGCCCTGCTCAAGGCCTACTTTACCGACGGAGAGGACCCCAGTGACCACAGCGTGTTGCTGCGGCTCGCGGAATCGGTGGGTCTGGATGGTGCGCGCGCCCAAGCCATACTGGCCAGCGACACCTATGCCGCCGACGTGCGCCAACAGGAGCAGTTCTACCAGCAGCAGGGCATCCATTCCGTGCCTGCCGTGGTGATTAACGACCGCCACCTGATCTCCGGTGGTCAGCCGCCCGAGGTGTTCGAGCAGGCGCTGCGCCAGCTCGCGGCAGCCTGAGCCTTACTGGCAACCGCAGCCGTTGCCGCCACCGCCGCATCCGGATTTGGCGGGCGCGGGGGCGGATTCGAACGCTGGAAACAGCACATTGTTCTCCAGGTGAATGTGGTTGATCAGGTCGTCATTGAACTGGGCAATGCCGGTATACAGCGCGCGCCAGGTATTGCAGGCGCCGGGTGGCGGAGTGGCATCGTTGGTCAGGGCATTGACGCGGTCCAGCGCCTCGCCGTGGCTGATGTGCTCGGAGCGCATCATGCCAATGGGCTGGCCTACGAACGCGTTGCCGCCTGAGCGGAGCATGGGGAACAGAATGTTTTCCTCTTTCACCATGTGGTCCAACATTTCCTGCTGGATGGTTTCCAGCAGATCGGCCAAGCCGGCTGGCACGTGGGGATTGGCCTGGTGCACGGTCTCGACCCGGTGGGCCATACGGATCAGCTCAGGCAATTGGGCGCGGTGCACGTCGTGGTAGCGCGTCAGGATGTGGTCGATCAGGGCGTCGGCGCTGATTTCCTCGGGTAGCTCTTCGGTGTGCTCCAGAGCGGCCAGCTGACCCACCAGTTGGTTCAAATCCAGATGCTTGTCTTGGGCCGCCTGGCGCAGGCTGACGTTGCCATTGCAGCAAAAGTCCAGCTTCAGTGCACGAAAGACAGCGGTTGCGCCGGCCAGGTTCACGGCAATGTTTCCCAGTGTCTGCTCCGAGAGGTCGGTCGCGTTGGATTCAAACTGCTGTCTCGCGCTCATGTTGGCATCCTTAAAGGTGTATATAAAGTGAATATTTTACAACAAAGAAGTACTTTGTATATTTCTTTTGTGCGCCCAGAGCGAAGATTCGTGCCGGGGTCGCCCCAGCGTAGGGGTTATTGAGGTGCCGGGTGCAGCACTTCCAGCAGCCGGTCCAGGCCGCCCGACTCAATCGACACCATGGCCTGCTCGCGCACCTTGGGCTTGGCGTGGTAGGCCACCGACAAGCCGGCTGCGCCCATCATCGGCAGGTCGTTGGCACCGTCGCCCATGGCGATGCACTGTGATGGCTCAATACCCATCAGCGAGGCCACTTCCAGCAGCGTGCGGCGCTTCTCGGCGCCGTCGCAGATGTCGCCCCAGGTCTGGGTCACCAGACGCCCTGTCAGCGTGCCGCAGGTGGGGCCACTGTCGATTTCCAGAATGTTGGAGCGGGCGAAATCGATACCCAGGCGCTCCCTGACCCGGTTGGCGAAGTAGGTGAAGCCCCCCGAAACCAGCAGCACTTTCATGCCTGCGGCCTTGCAGGCGGTAATCAGTTCGGCCGCGCCGGGGTTGATGCGCAGGCGCTCGGTGTAGACGCGCTCCATGTCGGCCACGGTGACGCCCTTGAGCAGGGCCACGCGGCGGCGCAGGCTGTCCTTGAAGTCGGTGATCTCGCCACGCATCGCGGCCTCGGTGATGGCAGCCACCTCGGCCTTGCGGCCCACTGCGTCGGCGATCTCGTCGATGCACTCGATGCTGATCAGAGTGGAGTCCATGTCAAAGGCGATGAGCTTGAAGTCGGACAGCCTCTGGCCGGGTATGCAGTTGCGAAGGACGAGGCCGGGGGAGATTTCTGTGGCTTGCATGGCTAAATTGCTATTCTTTGTATAGCTGCTCACGCAGCATTCACGAGGGCTAGGGCCTCATTTTACGACGCATGACAATGCCTTCCTGCGGCTCTGCACCCTGGGTACAGAAAAACCGGTCCAGGCGGGCGATCTCCACAAACCCGGCGTCCGCATACATGCGTCGGGCCGCGGCCCAGTTGGCGTTGACCAGCAACAACACGGAAGTTAATCCAGGAAACGCCCGCGCCACATCCTCCAGGAAGCCGGTCAACAGTGACGCACCCAGCCCCTGGCCGCGCACGGAGGGCGCCAGGGTCATGGAGCTGATGTACAGCTCGGTGCCCAGCACCGGGTCGTGGCGCTCGCGGATGTCGTGGCCGAGCGTGAAATGCGTTGCATCGGGCTGCGGCGTGGCGCGCCAGATCTCGGAGAACACACAGCCAACACAGTCTGACCCCCGCCAGGCCATCAATGAGCCCTGCGGGAAGGTGGCGATGCGCTGGGCGTAGGCGCTGCGCAGCTCCTGGTGGCCGGCGGCAAAGCCCTGGCGCTCCAGTTCCATGATGCGGTCCAGGTCGTGCGCCGTGGCTTCCACCAGGCGCAGGGCGGCGTTGTCGGCACGCGTGTGTATGGCGCGGTTTGGCATGTCGCGGGTCAAGCGGCGGGTATTGGCTGGCCCAGGTTCTTCAAAATATCCCGCACCATCTGGGCGCGGTCCTTGGTTTCCGGCAGCTCGCGCTCAATGCGCAGCTTCTCGTTGCCCGCCAGCTTGATGTGCTTGTTCTTCTGGATCATCTGGATGATCTTCATCGGGTCGATTGGCGGGTTCTTCTGGAAGGTAATGGTGATCACGCCCGGCGCGGCATCGACCTTCAGCACACCGTAGGGCTTGGCCAGCACGCGCAGGCGGTGCACGTCGATAAGGGTTTGCGCCTGGGCCGGCAGCTTGCCAAAACGGTCCACGATTTCTTCCAGCAGCGTATCCACCTGGTCCGTGGTTTTGGCGGTGGCCAGTTTTTTGTAGAAGCTCAGGCGCAGGTGCACATCACCGCAGTAGTCGTCGGGCAGCAGCGCCGGGGCGTGCAGGTTGATGTCGGTGGTGACGTTGAGCGGGCTCAGCAGATCGGGCTCCTTGCCTTCCTTCAGGCAGCGCACGGCCTCGCTCAGCATCTCGTTGTAGAGCTGAAAGCCCACCTCCAGCATATTGCCGCTCTGGTTTTCGCCCAGCACCTCGCCAGCACCGCGAATCTCCAGGTCGTGCATGGCCAGGTAGAAGCCGCTGCCCAGTTCTTCCATTTGCTGGATGGCGTCGAGCCGTTGTTGGGCCTGCTTGGTCAGTCCTTCTATATCGGGCACCATCAGATACGCATAGGCCTGGTGGTGGCTACGGCCCACCCGGCCGCGCAGCTGGTGCAGCTGGGCCAGGCCGAACTTGTCGGCGCGGCTCATCACAATGGTGTTGGCGGTCGGCACGTCGATGCCGGTTTCGATGATGGTGGAGCACAGCAGCAGGTTGTAGCGCTGGGCGATGAAGTCGCGCATCACGCGCTCCAGCTCGCGCTCGGGCATCTGGCCGTGGGCGACGGCAATGCGCGCCTCGGGCAAGAGTTCTTCCAGCTTGGCGCGGCGGTTCTCAATCGTCTCTACCTCGTTGTGCAGGAAGTAGACCTGGCCGCCACGTTTCAATTCACGCAGCACCGCTTCGCGGATCACACCTGCTCCTTCAGAACGCACAAAGGTCTTGATCGCCAGGCGGCGCTGCGGCGCAGTGGCAATCACGCTCAGGTCGCGCAGACCCTCCAGCGCCATGCCCAGCGTGCGCGGGATCGGGGTGGCGGTGAGCGTGAGCACATCGA
>JAUSNJ010000042.1 GCA_030645355.1 Rhodoferax sp.
TTCCAGGATTTCGTTGGAAGAAATGGTGAAGCTGCGGGGCACGCCCTCGGACAGATTGCGACCACGCACTTCCATTTCCTTGACTTCGGAGCCCGGGAAGGCCGAGCCGATTTTTTTCTTGATGGACTCTGCGGTGGGCTCACCAATCAGCATGCCGTAATTGCGGCGGATGTAGTTGATGATGGCCTCGTCGAATTTGTCGCCACCGACACGGACCGAGCCCTTGTAGACCATGCCGCCCAGCGAGATGACGCCGACTTCGGTGGTACCGCCACCGATGTCCACCACCATGGAGCCAGAGGCTTCCGACACTGGCAAACCGGCACCGATAGCGGCTGCCATGGGCTCTTCAATCAGGTACACATCGCTGGCACCGGCACCCAGGGCCGACTCGCGGATGGCGCGTCGCTCGACCTGGGTGGAGCCGCAGGGCACACAGATGATGATGCGCGGGCTGGGGCGAAAAATGCCGCGCGGGTGCACCATCTTGATGAACTGCTTGAGCATCTGCTCGGTGACCGTGAAGTCGGCAATCACGCCGTCCTTCATGGGCCGAATGGCCTCGATATTGCCGGGCACCTTGCCCAGCATGGCCTTGGCTTCCTTGCCGACGGCCTGGATGGTTTTTTTGCCTTGTGGGCCACCTTCGTGGCGGATGGCGACAACGGAAGGTTCGTCTAGAACAATGCCCTGGCCGCGTACAAAAATCAGGGTGTTGGCCGTACCTAAGTCAATGGCCAGGTCGGTGGAGAAGTACCGACGGAAAGATCCAAACATCAAACATCCTCTCGGGCATGCAAGGCACTTCGGCCTTCCATCACCACGGTTTTATCGTTAAAAAATCGTAAGACTGGCGTCAAGATAAGCAGTTTTGCAGGACTTGCGCCAAAGGCAGGATAATAACCGATTGCCTTTGAACAGCCCTCTCTAAAGGACCCGTTCTGGCCTGATTTACCTTTGGTTTCACCTCAATACGCACCATGTCACTGACATCTACCGATATCGCCCGCATTGCCAATCTGGCGCGCCTGGAGCTGGCAACGAGTGAGAGTGAGCGCATGCTCACACAAATGAACAGTTTTTTTAACATCGTGGAACAGATGCGCGCTATCGACACCACGGGCATTGAACCATTGGCCCATCCTGTCGTCATCCTGTCGGACATGGCCCTGCGGCTGCGCGAGGACCGGGTCAGCGAGCCCAACCAGCGCGAAGCCAACCAGCGCAGCGCACCGGCCGTCGAGAACGGACTCTTCCTGGTGCCCAAGGTGATTGAGTAATTTTTGAAGCACACGATGACGCAACCCCAATCCCCCTCTACCCACGCACTGCACGATCTCGGCGTGCACGCACTGGCCCAGGCACTGGCTGCCAAACAGGTGTCGGCCGTCGAAGTGGCCCAGCATTTCCTGGACCGCGCCAACACGCATTCCAACCTGAGCGCCTTTGTCGCCGTCGATGCCGACACCACGCTGGCCCAGGCCCGCACGGCCGATGCCCGCATCGCCAACGGCACGGCCGGCACGCTGGAAGGGGTGCCGCTGGCGCACAAAGATATTTTTGTGACCAAGGATTTCCCCACCACGGCCGGCTCACGCATTCTGCGCAACTACCGCTCTCCGTTTGACGCCACCGTGGTTGCCAAGCTCGCAGCGCAAGGCGTGGTGACACTGGGCAAGCTCAACTGCGACGAGTTCGCCATGGGTTCCAGTAACGAGAACACCGCCATCTGCGCCGTCGGCCACACCCAGGTGGAGCCTGTGCGCAATCCGTGGGACAACACACGCATTCCCGGCGGCTCGTCGGGCGGCAGCGCCACCGCCGTGGCGGCACGCCTGGCGCCTGCTGCCACGGGCACCGACACCGGCGGCTCGATCCGCCAGCCAGCCTCGTTCTGCGGCATCACCGGCATCAAACCGACCTATGGCCGTGCTTCCCGTTATGGCATGGTGGCCTTTGCTTCCAGCCTGGACCAAGCCGGCCCGATGGCCCGCTCGGCCCAGGACTGCGCCCTGCTGCTGTCTGCGATGTGCGGCCCGGACCCGGACCGGGACTCCACGTCGCTGGACGTGCCGGCCGAGGATTTTTCGCTCAAGCTCAACGACTCCCTGGACGGCCTGCGCATCGGCATTCCCAAGGAGTTCTTTGGCGAGGGCCTTGCCGCCGATGTGCGCACGGCCATTGACGCCGCTTTGAAGGAATACGAGAAGCTCGGCGCCAAGCTGGTGCCCATTACCCTGCCACGCACCGAGTTGTCGATTCCGGTGTACTACATCATCGCGCCGGCCGAGGCCAGCTCGAATCTGTCCCGCTTCGACGGCGTGAAGTTTGGCCACCGCGCCAAGGACTACACCGACCTGGCCGACATGTACAAGAAGACCCGCGCCGAAGGGTTTGGCGACGAGGTCAAGCGCCGCATCATGATCGGCTCCTATGTGCTGTCCCACGGCTACTACGACGCCTACTACCTGCAGGCGCAGTAGATCCGCCGCATGATTGCCGACGACTTCCAGAACGCGTTCAAGGACTGCGACCTGATCGCCGGCCCGGTGGCTCCCACGGTGGCCTGGAAGATCGGCGCGCACAAAGACCCGCTGGCCGACTACCTGGCCGACATCTTCACCCTGCCCGGCTCATTGGCCGGCCTGCCTGGCATGAGCGTGCCGGCGGGCTTTGGCGAAGGCGGCATGCCGGTGGGTATGCAGTTACTGGGCAACTACTTCCAGGAAGCGCGCCTGCTCAATGCCGCGCACCGCTTCCAGCAAGCCACCGACTGGCACGCACGCAAGCCGGAGGGCTTCTGAGATGAGCGAGACCATGAACACATTTGAAGCACAACAACAGGGCCGCCCGACCGGCCCGCTGGTGCACGGCTATGAAGTCATCATCGGCTTCGAGACCCACGCCCAGTTGTCGACCGCGAGCAAGATCTTCAGCCGCGCCTCCACCGCCTTTGGCGCCGAGCCCAACACCCAGGCCTGCGCCGTGGACCTGGCCCTGCCGGGCACGCTGCCGGTCATGAACAAGGGCGCCGTGGAACGCGCCATCGAGTTCGGCCTGGCGGTCAACTCCCACATCGCCGAGCGCAGTATCTTTGCGCGCAAGAACTACTTCTATCCCGACCTGCCCAAGGGCTACCAGATCAGCCAGTTTGAGATTCCCGTGGTACAGGGCGGCGTGGTGGAGTTCTTCCTCGGCGAGGAAAAGAAGGCGGTGCGCCTGGTGCGCGCCCACCTCGAAGAAGACGCCGGCAAGTCCCTGCACGAAGACTTCATTGGCCAGACCGGCATCGACCTGAACCGCGCCGGCACGCCGCTGCTGGAGATCGTCACCGAGCCCGACATGCGTTCCAGCGCCGAGGCGGTGGCCTACGCCAAGGAACTGCATAAGATCGTGACCTGGATCGGCATCTGCGACGGCAATATGCAGGAAGGCTCGTTTCGCTGCGACGCCAACGTGTCGGTGCGCAAGCCTGGGGCACCGCTGGGCACGCGGCGCGAGATCAAGAACCTGAACAGCTTCAAGTTCATGCAGCAGGCCATCGACTACGAGGTGCGCTGGCAGATCGAGCAAATCGAGGACGGTCACGCCATCGAGCAGGCCACGGTGCTGTTCAACCCGGACACCGGCGAGACGCGCGCCATGCGGACCAAGGAAGACGCAGCGGACTACCGGTACTTTCCCGATCCGGATTTGCCACCGCTATGCATTTCGGAGCAGTGGATCGAGCAAGTACGAGGGCTGATGGCGGAGTTGCCCAGGGTGATGGCGGACCGCTTTGTGCGCGACTATGGCCTGCCGGAGTACGATGCGACCCAGCTCACACAGAGCAAGGCCATTGCGACCTACTTCGAAGCCACTGCCAAGGCCTGCGGTCAAGCCAAGCTGGCCAGCAACTGGATCATGGGCGAGCTGTCGCGCCGCCTCAACACCGAAGACATTGGCATCGAGGCGGCACCGGTCCAGCCGGCGCAATTGGCATCCCTGATTGGCCGCATCGTCGACAACACCATCTCCAACAACGCAGCCCGCCAGGTGTTTGACACGCTGTGGTCCGGCGAAGGCTCCGACGTGGACGCCATCATCGAGGTCAAGGGTCTGAAGCAGATGAACGACACCGGCGCCCTGGAGGCCATCGTCGATGAGGTGATTGCTGCCAATGCCAAGAACGTGGCCGAATTCAAGGCCGGCAACGAGAAGGCGCTCAACGCCCTGGTCGGCCAAATCATGAAGGGCAGCAAGGGCAAGGCCAATCCGCAGCAGGTCAACGACTTGCTGCGCAGCAAGCTTGCCTAAAGACCAATTGCTGGGCGCCCCAACCTATCGAGCGGCAGGCACGGGGTGAGCGCCAAAGTGAGGTAAAGGAGGAGCCCGAAGGGCGGGGGACACGAACGGCGGCGTTCACCCCGGGTCTGCTGTGGGCGCAGGCTAGTTCTTAGCGGGCGCGTTCAATGCCCAGAGCTGGCGCAAGCGGACCAGCTCATCGTCAAAGCGCAGATTCACGCGCTTGATTTCGCCATCCTGCTCACCCATGAACCGGCGTTGAACGGCCTGGCTCTGGATGTTGTCTTCCAGTTGGCGGCGCAGGTACGAAGGTGCTTTTGAGGGGTCTTTTTTGTAGAACTCCATCTCGGCGTCAATGCTCACGCGCTGCTTGGCGAGTTCATCCAACCGGTTCTTGGCAGCCTGGATCACCACCGCAATCTGCGCCAACGCCTCCTGGCGCTCCTGGTCGTGCACACCTTTGTTGGGGTAGCGAATCAGCAGGGCGCGATCACGCCGCTTTTCGTCGGCCGTGCGGTTGCGCTCCTCGAGCTCACGCTTTTCCTTGAGCTCCAGGTCCGCGCGTTCCTGGGCAGTCAGTGAGGGGCCGACTTTGGCCTTGACTGTTCCGCTGGGATTCAGGATCTTCTGCTCGCGGTCGGTGCATTCAGGAATCGGTCGGTCGGCGGTCAGTTTGCGCCCTTTTGCATCGATACAGGTGTACACGCCCGGCGTCACCATCGGAGCCTGCCCCCAGACCACTCCGCACACTCCGGCCAGCGTTACAAAAACACCGAACGGCCACCATTTGTTTCTTGTCATGTTCACCCTTCATCGACGCCATATCGCTCGCGGTAGGCCTGCACCTTTTGGTGCTCCTGGTCCATTCCCGCGCCGCTGCGCCCGGACAGATACTGCATCAAATCCCCCAGCTTCGCAATCGAACAAACCTGTAACCCCAGCTGGCGCTGCACAAACTGCACGGCGCTGTAGGGAACATCCTGCCCGTTTTCAATCGCTTTCTCCTGGCGGTCCAGTGCGATCAGCACGGCGTGGGGCGTGGCGCCGGCGGCCTGGATGATGGCAATCGACTCCCGCGTGGCGGTACCGGCCGATATCACGTCATCGACGATCAGCACGCGGCCCTTCAGCGGTGCGCCGACCAGGGTACCGCCTTCGCCATGGTCCTTGGCCTCCTTGCGGTTGTAGGCAAACGGCACATTGCGTCCGCGCCGGGCCAGCTCCACAGCCAGCGCAGCACCCAGCGGAATGCCCTTGTAGGCAGGGCCAAAAACCATGTCGAACTCCATGCCACTGGCCAGCAGCCGCTGGGCATAGAATTCAGCCAAACGCCCCAGCTTGGCCCCGTCGTCAAACAGGCCTGCGTTGAAAAAGTACGGGCTCATACGACCTGCCTTGGTTTTGAACTCACCAAACCGCAGCACCCCGCACTCCACCGCAAACTGCACGAATTCCTGGGCCAACGGATCGAGATTCGACATGAAAAATTCCTTGTTTAAGTTAACCAGCCTCAACCTCAACGGCATCCGCTCAGCCACCAGCAAGGGGCTGGAAGCGTGGATTGCGCAGGCTCAGCCCGATTGTATTTGCGTGCAGGAAGTCAAGGCACAGGCCGCTGATGTGGCCGACAAGTTCGAAACCCTGGCCGGCATGAAGGGGCACTTCCACTTTGCCGAGAAGAAGGGTTACTCGGGCGTAGCAGCCTACACCCGGCTGGAGCCCAGCGACGTCATCGTGGGCTTTGACGGCGGAGAATTCGATGGCGAGGGCCGCTACGTGGAACTGCGCTTTGACACACCAATGCGCAAACACTCCATCATCAGCGCCTACTTTCCCAGCGGCTCGTCTGGTGAGGACCGCCAGCAAGCCAAGTTCAGATTTCTGAATCTGATGTACCCGCACCTGCAGTCGCTCAAATCGCAACGCGACTTCATCCTTTGCGGCGACATCAACATCGCCCACAAGGAAGTCGATTTGAAAAACTGGCGCAGCAACCAGAAGAACAGCGGCTTCACGCCCGAAGAACGCGCCTGGATGACCAAGCTCACCGTGGATGGCGGCATCGTAGACGTTTACCGCCAACTCGAGCCCAATACGACTGACGACTGCTACACCTGGTGGAGCAACCGGGGCCAAGCCTATGCCAACAACGTCGGGTGGCGTCTGGACTACCATCTGGCAACGCCAGCACTGGCGGCGGGTGCCCAATCGGTTTCCATCTACAAGGGCGAGAAGTTTTCCGACCACGCCCCCATCACGATTGCCTACGCCTGGTAGCGCTTCTAGGAAAGCGCATGTTTGGCCTGCTCGGCGCGGACTTGGCCGAAATCTACTATCATATTGATAGCAATGACACTATATTTTACGGGGGCTACAGGCCCATTTAATGAAGTGTCATAGCCTCAGGACGAGTCAACGTCCGCTAACGGCAGCCAGCCTGAAGCCCAGCAGTCCGTAGCAGGCCGCACACAAAGTGATTTGAACCGGCAGGAAACTCAGGCGGTGCTTCTTTCTTGGCCATGAAAAAGTGCTGGCGATACGGCGTGCGGGATAATCAAAGGCGCTGCTGTGATCAGCGCGTCATTCCGCCGCACCCTCGTAACAGCCTCCCCGAAAGCTCCCATGCCCGCAGAAATTTTCATCATCGGCAAGGATGCCTCCCTCGAATTCTCCATCAACACCATGCAGGCCAAACTGGCGGCCCTGGGTTTTCACATCGAAGAACGCTCCTGGCTCAACCCCATAGACGGCATCTGGTCCGTGCACGTGCGCGACCGCGATTGCCCGCTGATGTTCACCAATGGCAAGGGTGCCTCCCAACTGGCCTGCCGGGCCAGCGCGCTGGGCGAGTTTTTCGAACGCCTGTCCTGCAATTATTTCTGGAACCACTACTACCTGGGGCGCGAATATGCCGAGGGGGATGGCCGCGCCTTTGTGCACTACCCGCAGGAGCAATGGTTCCAGCCCGGCGACGACGGCGCCTGGCCCGCCGAATTGCTGACGCCCGAGCTGCAGGCGTTTTACAACCCGCGCGGCACGATTGACGCCAACACTTTGGTGGACTTCAACTCCGGCAACCAGGAGCGCGGCATCTGCGCCATTCCGTACGTGCGCGAGCGCGATGGCAAGACCGCATTATTCCCGGTCAACCTCATTGGCAACCTGTATGTCAGCAACGGCATATCGGCCGGCAACACCCAGGCCGAGGCCCGTACGCAAGCCCTGTCGGAGATCTTTGAGCGCTTTGTGAAGGGCCGCATCATCAGCGAAGGCATTTGCCTGCCGGACGTGCCTGAAGCCGTGATTGCGCGCTACCCGCGCATTGCTGCCGGTATCAAGGCGCTGCGGGCGGCGGGCTTTGGCATTTTGGTCAAGGACGCGTCCCTGGGCGGCCAATACCCGGTGATGAACGTCACCTTGCTGCACCCGGAAGACCAGGGCTGCTTCGCCAGCTTTGGCGCCCACCCGCGCTTTGAGATTGCGCTGGAACGCGCTTTGACCGAACTGTTGCAG
>JAUSNJ010000045.1 GCA_030645355.1 Rhodoferax sp.
TTCCAGCGTGCCTTTGTACGTGGCGCGGGGTGACTTCTTCACGTTGAAGAAATCTTTGCCCTTCGCCCAGGTGTTTAACGCCGGGAGCCCGAAGTCGATGGAGGCCAACTCGATCACGATCTCCACCGTTCCAGTTCCGGCGGCCTTGTCCAGCACCACGGTGCCGGAGTTTTTGTTGATCTTGCCCCGCCAGACCGAAATACCCATGTGGTCGGCCTCAAAACTGGGAAAGGTGTGGGTGGGGTCTATGGTGTAGCTGACCGGTGCGGACATCGCACTGGCGGATACCAGGGCCAGCGCGGTCCAGAGTGTTTTTAGAGGGAGTTGGATCATTTGGACGCCTCCACGTGTTGGGCAAACTTGTTCAGGATGGATTGCCAGCCGAAGCGCTGCTGCTCCACCGGGTGTTCGCTCTCTGCATCAAAGGTCGAACGGACGGTCACGCCATCGGAACCCTCAAAAAATTCAACAGTGCCGGTGCGGTCGCCAAAGGCGTACTCAATCCGCTTGTGAGGCACTAGCTTGGTGTAGGTGCCCGCAAAGTCGAATCCAAAGCTGCCGTCCTTGGCCTCCATGCGGGACGAGAAGGCGCCGCCCTCGCGCAGATCGACGGTGGCTTTGGTGGTGTGCCAGTCGTCGGACGCGGCATTCCATTGGACGATGTCGGCTGGCGTGGTGTAGGCGCTCCATACCTTGGCGACGGGCGCATGGATCAGTGTTTCAACTGTGATCTTCATAGGGATCTCCTTAATGTTCGGTGCCGGTGCGCGGCAGGTTTAAAACAACTAGTCGATCGGGCCGGGGCCAATTCGACATCCCCAAAAAAAGAATTCTTGATCAGATTTGGATTTCTGACAGACGCCGCTCCAGGAACCGGCGCTCGGGCTCTAGTTGCGTCAGTGCCAAGGCGGCCTGGTAAGAGGCGCGTGCGTCATCCCACCGGTGCAACCTGCGGCACAGATCGGCGCGCGCCGCGTGGGCCAGGTGGTAATCCTGCATGGCAGGGAGTGTGAGAAGTTCGTCCACCAGCGCGAGTCCTTGCGCACACCCGCCGTGCATGGCAACGGCGACCGCCCGGTTGAGCGCAACCACGGGCGAGGGCTGCATGCGCATCAGTTCGTCGTAGAGGCCGACAATCTGGCCCCAATCCGTCTGGTCGGCAGCTTTGGTCTCTGCATGCACAGCGGAAATGGCTGCCTGCAAAGCGTAGGGGCCAAGCCCGGGCATTTGCAGGGCTTTCTCTACCAGGGCACATCCCTCTGCCATCAGAGCGGCATGCCAAAGCCTGCGGTCTTGTTCCTCCAGGGGAATCAAATGGCCTGCACCGTCGGCGCGGGCGGCGCGGCGCGACTCGTGGAGCAGCATCAGCGCCAGCAGACCATGGACTTCGGCCAACGGCGGGGGCGGCAAAACTTCGGCGATCAGCCGGGTCAGGCGTATGGCCTCGCCCGACACATCTGCACGGGTCACCAGCGAACCCGAGGATGGTGAATAGCCCTCATTGAACACCAGATAGAGAACCCGCAACACACTGGCCACGCGCTGTGGAAGCTCGTCGGCCTCCGGCACGCGGTACGGAATCTTGGCGTCCCGGATTTTCGCCTTGGCGCGGACGATGCGCTGCGCCACCGTCGGCGCAGGTGTCAGGTAGGCGCGGGCGATCTCCTCGGTGGTCAGGCCACAGACCTCCCGCAAGGTGAGCGCCACCTGTGCATCGGGCGCCAGTGCGGGGTGGCAGCAGGTGAAGATGAGACGCAGCGAGTCGTCTTCAAGCTCGGCAGATTCGTCGGTGGACAGCGTTGTATCGGCCATCGCCTCCAGGGGCTCAGCCATGGTTTCCGTGGACGTGAAACGCGCCTGCCTGCGGATGCTGTCAATGGCCTTGAAGCGCCCTGCCGACACCAGCCATGCCGACGGATTGCCGGGTACGCCATGCTCGGGCCATTGCTCCAGCGCGGCGCGAAAGGCCTCGTGCAGCGCCTCTTCCGCAAGATCAAAATCACCCAGCAGCCGCACCAGCGTGGCAAAGACACGCCGCGCATCGCGGCGGTATACAAGGTCTATCTCCTGCAGGGTGTGGGCCGTGCGCATCCCGCAAGAATATCGCAGGAGTCGCGCTTGAGCGCCGCCGTCGAGGGATGTGACCTAAGCCCCCAAACGGCAAAACCGGCAATTTCGATCCCTGTGCGTAACTCTAGAGCAGGTTGGCCTCGACATAGCGATGCGTCGTGTTCGTGCAGGCATGGCCGCACAGCAGGCAGGTTGACGGAAATTTCCAATACGCCGCGGCCCTGCATCCCTAGTATTCAGCCCTTGTCCAAGCCAGCCCATGGGGACTGGCCCGGGCCAAACTTCAAGGAAATGAACATGGAATCGATGCACCCACCGCATTGCAAAGGGGAGTCAATATGAACAAATGGATCAAGCGCACCGGAACAGGGGTGCTGGCATTGACGGGCTGCTGTGCTGTGGCACTGCTGGCCGCGGCCCAGTACGGCGAACGCAAAATGGACCGCCAGATCACCGTCAGCGTGCCGGAAATTCCGTACCGCACCGATACGGCCAGTGTGGAGCGTGGACGTTACCTGTTCCGGTCGCGCGGCTGCGTCGAGTGCCATGGCACCAACGGGGCCGGCAAGGATGTGGTCAACGATGGCAAGGGCATGCTGGTGCACGCGCCCAACATCACCCCCTCGCCGGACAGCGTGGTGGCTGGCTACACCGCCGATGACTGGACCCGCACCCTACGCCACGGCATCAAGCCCAATAGCAGGCCGGCGATTGTGATGCCCAGCGAGGACTATGCGCGGTTCACCGATGTGGACCTGGCATCGCTGGTCGGGTACCTGCGCCAGATGCCCCCCGCACCCGGCGGCGGCGCACAGATCGAGTTTCCGCTGGTGGTACGTGCACTGTATGGGGCGGGCCTTGTGAAAGACGCGGCCGAACGGATTGACCATGCGCTGCCGGCCGCGGCTCCCGTCCCCGCCGCCGCAACGCCTGAACACGGTGCTTATGTGGCCAATAGCTGTCTGGGTTGCCATGGCACAGCGCTGTCGGGCGGTACCATACCTGGTGCCCCGCCCGACTGGCCAGCGGCGGCCAACCTGACCCCCGGCGCGGGCTCGGCCCTGGTGCGCTACTCTACGGCAGAGTCTTTCACGGCGATGTTTCGCAGCGGAAAGCGACCGGATGGCAGTGCCATCAGTGGCGTGATGCCTTTCACTTCGCTGAAGGAGATGAATGACACCGATGTGCAGGCGCTGTACATATACCTGAAGACCCTGCCAGCGCGTTCCACCGGGCAACCCTGAGTGGACGGGTGCTAGCGGAAGATCGACGATGACATAGCGATCTCGCGGGCCAGCTCTTGAAACCCGCGGGCGACCGGATTGCTCAGCGGAGCCAGCATGGTGGACGGCGTGATGCCAAACAGTTCACGGGTTTCACGGATCAGGTGCGCCTGGTCGTAGAAGCCCGCGTCCAGCGCCCGCTCGGACCAGCGCACGGGCTGCGCTTGCGCCTGAACGGCAAGCGCAGACTGGAGCCGCATCACCCTGGAAAACAACTTGGGCGCAACACCGATGGCGCGCCTGAAACGCCGCTCCAGCGTGCGCTCGCTCGCTCCCAGATCGCGTGCGACCTGCCCAACGCGTGTGGTGTAGCCGCCTTCGCACAGCTGGTGCACGGCCTTTTCAATCAGTGGATCGGCACTTTGCGCGCGCAGCTGCGCTAGCAGGAAACGCTCAACGCGGCGCACCCGTGCGACCGACGTGGGCAACTCATATAGCTCGGATTCCAGATCCTCAATGGCGCTACGGGCAAACAGGTCGCGGCAATCAAGGCGCCGCTCGGCGGCTTCTTCCAGTGAGAGCCGCACGAACAGCGGCAGGCTCCAGGGCCGAAACCGCACGGTGATGCCGGCGGCGCGGCCACCGCAGGTGACTTGCACTGGCCGTGCCTGGAAACCGCACACGGCGCTGCGGGTGGTGAACGCCTGCAGACCGTCCGACGCGGTCAGCGGCGCTCCATAAATAAAACACATCGTGGGATGGCCATCCGGCAGCAGCGTGAGTGACGCGGAATCGCCCTGCTGCGCCGCAGATTCAATCTCCCACACCCAGATATCGGTGATGCAGTCCGCGAGCGCTGGCGTGGGCCGAAAGGCCTCCATCAGCGGGGTGAGTGGCAGCGAGGAGGCAGTCATGGCGCAGGGGGGTGATTAATTCTATACGTCGCCTATTCGTCGGTCTATGCTGTTCATGCGTCGGTTGCGGCTAGCAGCGACGCCACCCCCAACTGGCGCTGCAGGCCCAGCATGTCTTCCTCGCGCCAGTATTCGGCCACCCTGGCGTCTTCGAGACGCAAAATGGCAATACCTTCGATGCGGAAGTGCCGGCCGGTCGCGGGTATCCCAAACAGGTCACCCACATGGCGACCGGCGTAGACATAGCAAAGCGCCACACGGTCACCATCGACCAGCCGGTCCAGCACCGTTGCACTCACTTCATCAAATGCGGTCCTGAAGAATGGCACGATGGCGTGAACACCCGCCGGACCTGCCGGCGCGCCAAGCCCGGCCCACGGGTGCGACACGAAATCCGCCGTGATCAGCCGCGCGGCGGCGTCCGCATCGAAACGGACGAAGGCAGCGTAAATGAAGCGCTCGACGACGCTGGTATCCGCACGCGGTGAAGCCACGGGTTGAGGGTCGAAGCGCTGAAAGTGGTCGGCAATGAACAGCGCCAATTGCCGGTACAGATGCGCGGCCACCGGTTCACGTTCCGCTTCGCGGGTACAGGCCAGTCGCTCGGCACAGGCACGTAGCTGGGTGATGGCGGGGGTGTCTTGCACGTGGCCGCCGCAAGCGTCCAGCAGTTGGTCCAGTTGGTCGAGTGCGCTCTTCAGCGCCTGGTCGTCATGGCAATTCATGCGACCGAGGCCCGTTAGTGTGGCTCCCATGAAGGCATGGAGCTTCTTGTGGATGTGCGCGCACAGTTGCATGCGTGCGGATGAGGCCGTCGGTGGATTGATGGACAGGCGTGGATCGGCGAAAGTTGATAGGGTCATGGTTTGTCCTGGTGGGCGGGCTAGAAAACCGACCCCATCCGGGCTGGATGGGTTTGTTCGGCGGTGTGAAGTCTAGAAACCGCACTGCGAATGGTCTTGGACATTTCCGACACACCCCGGGACACTGCAATGCAGGGTTAGGCCGCCGTCGTCGCACGGGCCGAATGGCCCTGGGCATTTCGCTTCAGCCCAGTCCAACACGCTGCGCACTTCGGCCACCACGGCCGGTACCTGGGGCGCGCACACGCCGATCATGGGGCAATTATCCGCAGACCCGAACAAAAACGGCGCCCGAAGGCGCCGTGCTGAAGGGGCAGTCTGGCAGGCGAATCAGGCTGCCGCCTTCACCTTCAAACGCCAGGCGTGCAGCAGCGGTTCGGTGTATCCGCTGGGCTGTGCCAAGCCCTTGAACACCAACTCACAAGCCGCCTTGTAGGCCATCGATGTTTCGAAATTGCCGGCCATGGGCTGGTACAACTTGTCACCGGCATTCTGCTTGTCCACCACCGCCGCCATGCGCTCAAAGGTCTCGGTGATTTGTTCCTTGGTGACCACACCATGGTGCAACCAGTTCGCCATGTGCTGGCTGCTGATGCGCAGCGTGGCGCGGTCTTCCATCAGGCCGATGTTGTGGATGTCGGGCACCTTGGAGCAGCCCACGCCCTGGTCGACCCAGCGCACCACGTAGCCCAAGATGCCCTGGGCGTTGTTGTCCAGCTCCTGCTGCTTCTCGGCCGCGGTCCAGTTGGGTGTGGCGGTAACCGGCACTTGCAGCAAGTTGGCCAGGATGCCGTCACGGGCCTTTTCGTAGTTGGTCTTTTCCAGGTCCTTCTGAATGTCGCTGACCAGTACCTGGTGGTAGTGCAGCGCGTGCAGCGTGGCGCCGGTCGGGCTGGGCACCCAGGCAGTGTTGGCGCCGGCGCGCGGGTGGCCAATCTTCTGCTCCATCATGGCGCGCATCAAATCGGGCATGGCCCACATGCCCTTGCCGATCTGCGCCTTGCCGCGCAGGCCGCAGCTCAAGCCGACCAGCACATTGTTCCTCTCGTAGGCGGCAATCCAGGCGCTGGTCTTCATGTCGCCTTTGCGAATCATCGGTCCGGCCTGCATGGCGGTGTGCATCTCGTCGCCCGTGCGGTCCAGGAAGCCGGTGTTGATGAAGGCGACGCGGCTGCTGGCGGCAGCAATGCAGGCCTTCAAATTGACGCTGGTGCGGCGCTCTTCGTCCATGATGCCCAGCTTCACGGTGCTGTCTTTGAGTCCCAGCATCTTCTCGACGCGGGTGAACAGCTCGGCTGCAAAGGCTACCTCAGCCGGGCCATGCATCTTGGGCTTGACGATGTAGACCGAGCCCTTGCGCGAATTGCGGATGGCATCCTTCTTGGTACGTGCCAGGTCGTGCATCGCAATCGTCGTGGTGATGACCGCGTCCATGATGCCTTCGGGGATTTCCTTGGTGGAGCCATCCTTGGCGGTGTAGAGGATGGCCGGATTCGTCATCAGGTGGCCGACATTGCGCACAAACATCAGCGAGCGGCCGTGCAGTGTGACCTTGCCTTTGCCGTTGGCAGCGGAGTAAACACGGTCCGCATTCAGGCCACGGGTCAGCATCTTGCCGCCCTTCTCGAAACTCTCCACCAGCGTGCCCTGCAGAATGCCCAGCCAGTTGCCATAGGCCAGCACCTTGTCATCGGCATCGACCACGGCGACCGAGTCTTCCAGGTCCAGGATGGTCGACAAGGCGGCTTCCACCACCAGGTCGGACACGCCGGCCGCGTCGGTCTTGCCGATGGGCGTGGCGCGGTTGATGATGATGTCGATGTGCAGGCCGTTGTGCTGCAGCAAGACGGAAGAGGGCGCCTTCGCCTCACCCTGGAAGCCGATGAACTGGCTGTTGTCCTGCAGCTTGGAGGTGGTGCCGTCCTTCAGTGCCACGACCAGTTGGCCGTCCTTGTTGACGCGGTAGCCGGTGGAGCCGACATGCGAGCCTTTTTTGAGCGGCGCGGTGCGGTCCAGCACGTGGCGGGCGTATTCAATAACCTTTTTGCCGCGCTTGGGGTTGTAGCCTACGGTCTTGCCGTTCTTCTGGAGGGTCTTCTCGCAGCCCTTGTCTTCGCTGATGACGTCGGTGCCGTACAGCGCGTCGTACAGGCTGCCCCAGCGCGCGTTGGCGGCGTTCAGCGCGTAGCGGGCATTGGTGATGGGCACCACCAGTTGCGGGCCAGCCTGCTTGGCCAGTTCGGCGTCCACATTGAAGGTGTTGATCTTGGCCTTCTTGGGGCTCTCGACCAGGTAGCCGATCTTTTCCAGATGGGCGCGGTAGGCGGGCATATCGGTGATGGGGCCGGGGTGGGCGGTGTGCCAGGTGTCCATCTCGGTCTGGATGCGGTCGCGCTCGGCCAGCAGGGCGATGTTCTTGGGGGCCAGGTCGGCCACAATCGCGTCAAAACCGCTCCAGAAGACGTCAGGCGTCACGCCGGTTCCGGGCAACACTTTTTCTTCAATGAACTGGTGCAGGACGGTGGCAACTTGCAAGCCCTTGGCCTGGGTGCGGGGAGTGGTGGATGCAGTGGACATGAGATAGCCTTTCCAATAGTCGAAGCGGATGGGGTACTGTATTCCATACTTAATAAGAATACTATATGGGTAGTTATCAATTTATTCGTGACAATAATGAATGTAATGCAAGCACCCAAGGCTGATTCCAAACCGCTTCCCCTGCAAGGCATCCGCGTCGTGGAGTTCACCCACATGGTCATGGGCCCGACCTGCGGCATGGTGCTGGCCGATCTGGGCGCCGAGGTCATCAAGGTCGAACCGCTGGCCGGGGACAGCACGCGCAAGCTCTTGGGAAGTGGCGCCGGCTTCTACCCACTGTTCAACCGCAACAAGAAAAGCCTGGCCATCGATATGAAGAGCGCCAAAGGTCGCGAGGTGGTGCTCAAGCTGATCGCCACGGCCGACATCGTCAGCGAAAACTTCAAGACGGAGACCATGCAAAAGCTGGGGTTGGACTATGCCACGCTGAAGCAACTGGACGAGCGCCTGATTTACGTCAGCCACAAGGGCTTTCTGCCCGGCCCTTATGACCACCGCACGGCGCTGGACGAGGTGGTGCAGATGATGGGTGGCCTGGCCTATATGACAGGCCGGCCGGGCGACCCGCTACGGGCTGGATCGAGCGTCAACGACATCATGGGCGGCATGTTTGGGGCCATCGGCGCCATGGCGGCGCTGACGCAGCGCGCACAGACCGGTAAAGGCCAGGAGGTACAGAGCGCACTGTTCGAGAACAACATTTTTCTGGTGGCCCAGCACATGATGCAGTTCGCCGTGACCGGCAAGGCCGCCGCGCCCATGCCCGAGCGCATTTCGCCATGGGGTATCTATGACGTGTTCAGCGTCAAGAATGGCGAGCAGATCTTCCTGGCCGTGGTGGGTGATGGCCAGTGGAAGACCTTTTGCGAGGCCTTTGGCTATGCCGACCTGTTCGCCGATCCGCGTGTGACCACCAACAACGACCGCGTGCTGGCGCGTGGCTGGCTGATCCCCGAGCTGCGCCAGCGTCTGGTGCAGTTCAGCCGGGCGGAGCTGTCGCAGCGCTTTGAGCAGGTGGGCCTGCCATTTGCGCCCATCACCGATCCGCAGTATCTGTTCGACGACCCGCACCTGCAGCAAACCGGTGGCCTGGCACCCATGACCTTGCCCGATGGCCGGGCCACCCAGGTGCCGCTGTTGCCCATCACGCTGGGCGGCGAGCGCCTGGGCCTGCGCCTGGACCCGCCCAAGCTGGGGGAGCACACGGACGAATTGCTGCGCAGCCTGGGCTACAGCGCCGACGCGGTGGCAGCCCTCCACGCAGAATGCATCGTGCTATGAAACAGATAGCGCACTGCATAGCATTTACGAGGGCTTGAGGCCAAAATGGACAAACTCAAGCAGATGGAGTCGTTCGTCTCCGTGGTCACGCGCGGCAGCCTGACGGCGGCGGCCCATGCCGAGGGTGTGGCCCCCGCGATCATGGGGCGGCGCCTGGACGGCCTGGAGGAGCGCCTGGGCGTCAAGCTGCTGCTGCGCACCACGCGGCGCCTGACGCTGACCCACGAGGGCAGTGCGTTCCTCGAAGACTGCCAGCGTCTGTTGGCGGACCTGGCCAATGCGGAAGCCAGTGTCAGCGCAGGCGGCGTCAAAGCCAGCGGGCATTTGCGCATCACCGCGCCAGCCGGTTTTGGCCGCCGCCACGTGGCGCCGCTGGTGCCGCGGTTTCGCGAACTGCACCCCGAGGTCACCATCTCCCTGAATCTCAGTGACCGGGTGGTGGACATTGCCGGCGAGGCCTATGACTGTGCCGTGCGCGTGGGCGACATGCCGGACTCGTCGCTGGTCAGCCTGCGCCTGGCCGACAACCGGCGCCTGTGCGTAGCCACTCCGGCCTATCTGGCGCAGCATGGCAAACCCCAGAGCCCGCAGGATCTGGCACGCTTTGACTGTCTGACGCTGTCCAGCGACGCGTCCCAGACGCGCGGCTGGGCGTTCAGCATAGCCAAGGACCAGACCCGCGAGGTCATCCATTTCAAGCCCGTCGGGCCGCTGGATTGCTCGGATGGCCAGGTGCTGCACGACTGGTGTCTGGGCGGTTACGGCATTGCCTGGCGCAGCATCTGGGAGGTGGAGGCCGAGATTGCCGCCGGTGCGCTGGTGGTGGTGCTGGACGAGTTTGCCGCCCCACCCAATGGCATCTACGCCGTGTTTCCCCAGCGCAAGCACCTGCCACTGCGGGTGCGGCTGTGGATAGACTTCATCAAGCTCCACTACAGCACCCCGGGGTTTTGGCAGACGCCATACACCCAGCAGGCCTTTCTGGGTATTACCTAGAATGGGCCAATAAAACAATAGGCGTTGGAGTGCACATTCGATGAGGATTCACGAGACATGAAGCGACTGGGCCAACTCACACTGCTTGCAACACTGGCATTGCCTGCACAGACAGTTCTCGCCCAAGCCGTGGGGGAAGAGGACGAACTACTGCTGTCCTACGGTGACAAGGACACTGTCAGCATTGCGACCGGCAGCCAGCAGTCCTTGCGCCGCGCGCCAGCGGTCGCCACTGTCATTACGTCCGAAGACATTGCGGCCATGGGGGCGACAGACCTGGACGAGGTGCTGGAAACCGTGCCCGGATTGCACGTCAACCGCGCTGCGAATAGCTACACACCCTTGTACGTCATTCGCGGCGTGTTCAGCCAATACAACCCCCAGGTTCTGGTGATGCAAAACGGCATACCGGTTACAACCCTGTTCATCGGCAGCAAGGGCAACCTGTGGGGCGGCTATCCGGTCGAACATATCGCGCGCATTGAGATCATCCGGGGGCCAGGTTCCGCGCTCTACGGTGCCGACGCCTTTTCCGGCGTCATCAATATCATTACCAAATCTGCGGCTGAGACGCCTGGAACCGAAGTCGGGCTGCGGGGCGGCTCGTTTGCCACCCGCAACGCCTGGGTGCAGCATGGCGGAAAGATCGGATCGGTGGACGTCGCGGCCTATTTGCGCATTGGCAGCAGCGAGGGTTTCAAGGGAATCGTAGAGGCCGACGCACAAACACGGTTCGACAGAATATTCGGCACACGTGCCAGCCTGGCGCCTGGGGCCGTACGCAATGGCTACGACGCGGTGGATGGCAACCTCGACTTGGGGTTTGAGAGTTGGCGCGCCCATGTTGGCTACAAGTTCCGCGACAACCTCGGTACGGGAGCCGGTATTGCGTCCGCGCTGGATCCGGCGGGGCGAGAAAGAAGTGAACGCTTGACGGGCGATGTGTCATGGACGGAACCCCAGTTTTCCAAAGACTGGGGACTGGGGTTTGCGGCCAGCTACCTGCACTATGCGCAAATCATCCCGGTGCCGCTTCAACTGTTTCCACCGGGTTCCAATATTGGAGGCGGCGTCTCGTCTATCGGGTTTCTTGGTGCCCCCGAAACCTGGGAACGCCAGTTGAGACTGTCCGCGTACGCCACCTATTCGGGCTTCGCAGGGCATAGCCTGCGCCTCGGTCTGGGCCATGACGACCTGGACCTCTACAAGACGGCTGAACTTCGGAGCTTCACCTATTCGCCGGTGGGGGCTCTGGTACCCGTCCCGGGCGGGGGGGTGGTCAATTTCTCCGACACCAATCCCTTTATGTTCCCGCACAGGCGTCTGGTTGACTATGTCTATGCACAAGACGAGTGGAGCTTTGCCAAGGATTGGGCGTTGACCGCCGGTGTGCGCCATGACAGGTATTCGGATTTCGGCGGCACCACCAACCCGCGCGTTGCCCTGGTCTGGGATGCGTCGCTGGACGTCACCGCCAAACTGATGGCGGGGCGGGCCTTCCGCGCGCCATCCTTCAATGAGGTCTACAGCATTACCAACCCGGTGGCAATCGGCAATCCGGATCTGCTTCCCGAGCTGGTCACTACGGTGGAAGCTGCAGCGTCGTGGCAGGCGCGGCGCGATCTCCAGGTCAACCTGAGCCTCTTTCGCTACGATATGAAGGACACCATTCGGCTGGTGGGTGGCAAGTACTTCAACACCGGAGCCGTACATGGAAACGGTGGCGAGTTGGAGGCCGTGTGGGAAGCCAGTCGCAGCATGCGACTGACGGGCAGCTACTCGTGGCAAACCTCGATTGATGAATCAACGCAGCAGGATGCCGGGTACGCGCCGCACAACCATGTGTACGGGCGGGCGGACTGGCGCTTTGCGGGCAACTGGATGGCGGGTGCCCAGATGAACTGGGTGTCCGATCGCAGGCGTGCTGCCGGCGACGTGCGTCCAAAAATTACCGACTACACCACGGTGGATGTGAATCTGGCTACGGCCGCCAAGCGCCAGCAGTGGAGCTTTGCACTGGGCTTGCGCAACATATTCAATGCAGATGTGCGTGAGCCCAGCGTTGCGCCCGGCACGGCCATTCCCAATGATTTGCCAATGGCGCCGTTTTCAGTCTATCTGCAAGCCACGTACCGGATGTAACCGGGTGGCTAGAGATTGATTGATATCGATTTGCTACTGTTTTAATAGCAACATGCGCTTATCTCGCGAGGGCTAGTGCCACATTTCTTTACAAGCGGTAAGTCGCTTGCACGAAGAGTGCGCGGGGTGCCATGGGCAAGTCGTCTGGAATGGCCAGACCCGGGGCCAGGCTTGGCTCCAGTACCGTGGCATTGAAAAGGTTACGCACAGTGCCCGAGATTTCCCAACGCTTCTTGCCCGGATTGCTATGCAAGGTCAGATCCACCGTGGTGTAGTCTGCGATGCTGGGTCGGGCGTCGCCCGCTGCACGTTTGCGGTCGGCAACCCAATTGATCTGGGGGCTTAGCAGCATCCCGCTGCCGAGTTGCCAATCTCCGCGGACATAGAGGTGTTTGTGCGGAGCGTAGCCTGCGTCCAGTTGGGTCGCTTTGTCGACAGAGACCTGGTAGGCGTAGTTGCTGGTCAGTCGCATGCTGCGGTTGACGTCCCACACCACTTCCAGTTCAAAGCCCTTGCCTTCTTGTTCCCCGGTATTGGTGACGGTACTGCCCGGAGTGGGGGCAGGATTGGCCACTGCGCGGATGATGTCCTGCATGTTGTAGTTGAAGAAGTTCAGGTTGACCTGGGTGTCCTTGTGGGCTTGCCATGAAAATGCGGCTTCCATCGTCTTGATGGTCTCCGGTTGTACCCTGGGGCTACCCCGATTCACCGGGTTGTTGATGCTATAGAGTTCTGCAAAAGAGGGCGCGCGGAAGGCCGCACCATAGAGCAGCTTGGCGGTCACGTCATAGGCCGCATCCCACACCAGCGCCATCCGGGGATTGGTGGTGCCGCCAGCGTCGCTGAAAACATCGCGGCGCAGACCAAAGCTCAGCGCCCAGTCTTTGGCAAAACTCCATTCGTCTTGCCCATACACATGGTTGACCTGTCGCAGATGCGGGCTCAGGAACGCGCTGTCGCCGGGATAGAGTACAAAGCCACCGGCTGGCACCGGGGCACCCGCAGCGTTGTACCGGAAGTTCCGGTACTCCTCAACCTTGTACATATCCAATACGTCACGCCCCATGCCAAAGCGCAGGCTGTGATTCGGGAACCCTGTATACGACACAAAGGCAGAAAGACGTGACTGGCGCTCGGAAGTGGCCGGAGCGGCCAGCATGCCGTCCACAAACACGCCGGTCGCAGTCCGGGCACCAGGTGGCAGCAGTTGATAGGGCACTGGGACGCTCTGCGCGTACTCCATATGACTGGCAGTAAAACCTGCACCCCAATCTTTTGCAAATTGAGGATCATCCCAGGTCAGATCACTGGTGAACCGTTGGCTCTTGCTTTTGCCTACGGGGTCCAGCGCAGACGCAATGCCAGCACCGGTTTCCAGGTTGTCGCGCAGTTTGTAGCCCCCGCGCAATCGCCATTTCCTGTAGACCAATTCAAGATTGGCATCCGCGGAATCCTTTCCGGTATTGACGGCTCCCGGTGCACGGCTTTTGTTGCTTCCCGTGGGAAACAGCCGATCATTGCGGGTTTGGGCATCTGCCTTGATGCTCTCCTGGAAACCATCGGTACTGCCCAGCCGTAGATAACCCGCTACTTCTAAAGCGCCGAGTTGTCCGCCATGTTGGACCCAGGCGTCCTTGGTGCCGAAGGAACCGACACGCGCCCCGATTTGCGTACCCGGCGCGTCCGCAGCAGACTTGGTGTGAATATTGATCACGCCCGCATACGCATCGGCCCCATACAGCGCGGAACCGGGACCCCGGATGACTTCTATCCGGGCGATATTGTCAACCGGATAGTTACCCCAAAAACTGCCACGGTTTCCCTGCTGAAGAGCGGTCATCGGAACGCCGTTTTGCAGCACCAGCGTCTGGGGATTCAACTGGCTGTAGATGCCACGGATGACAAAAAGGGGAGAGTAATTGTTGGCACTGTGGGATACGTGGATGCCGGGGACTGTTTCCAGTACTTCATCCAGGTCCGTGGCCCCCATGGCCGCGATGTCTGCAGCCGTGATCACGCTCGCAACCGCGGGTGCACGACGCAAGGACTGCTGTCTGCCGGTCACCAGGCTGATAGTCGACTTGTCGCCAAAGCTGAGCGCAATGTCTTCCTCTTCCTGGACACCCTGGGCCATCCCGGCGGGCATCTGCGACAGCAACAACATACAAGCTAGCCCTACTCTACGGTAGTCGAAATGCTTCATGCATGCTCCATTTTTTTTGCAGTCTATTACAAAAGGCACCTTGTGGCGCATCGCCCGCCACAGCTTCCGATGGCGGGTTGGAATGCAATCTTGCCCCGCCCAGAGAACTACTGTCCAATCCCGGCTTCTGCCCATAAAATGGGCCACGCTCCTGTGCGTGCGGTGGTTTGCGGGCGTTTCGGGCCTTGCGTTGTTGTGCGGGCCTCTTTTTCAAGGAAGGAGTGTGAGTATCTACTTTTGCATGCATGTCGCGCTTCTGGCCTTGATGGTGTGGCCCCTGACCAGCCAGTCCATGGAAACGGTCGAAGCGGGCCGCCATCCAGAACCGACCAAGGTGCGCTTTCTGGAACCCGGCCAACAGGACGCGTGGCCGCGCGTCTTGCAGCGCATCGAAATGTCCAGCGACATCCTGGTCTACCGGTTTCAAGTTGCGGCCAACGACCAGGTGGTCGCGCAATTGGGGCGCGTCGAGCGGGTCAAGGTGGCGCTGGCGGCGGAGAGCGGCAGCATCGCTGTCCTGTACCCTGACCTCGAAGAACCTTACCGCAGTATTTTTGCCAAGATCATCGAAGGAATTGAGGCGCAGGTGGGTGCACCGGTTGCCAGCTTCGCCGTTGGCGGGCCCCTTTCGGCCCAGGACATCATGGCCCAATTGAAACGCCTGGACGTCAAGGTGGTGATCGCGCTGGGCCGTCAGGGGATGAAGGCGGCGTCTACGCTGGACCAGCAGGTTGGTGTCGTGGCCGGCGGCGTAGTCTCTCCGCCCACCGGAGACGGCCGCAGCTTTCCCATCGTCAGCTTGGCGCCTGATCCCAGAATGCTGTTTGAACGGCTCAAGCACTTCATGCCCGATGTACGACGTGTCATCGTGGTCTATGACCCGAAGCAGAATGCTTGGCTGATCCGTTTGGCCCGTGACGCGGCCCGCGCCCAAGGGCTGGAGTTGCAGGCCATTGAGGCTGGTGATTTGAAGAACGCGGTGCGGGTGTATCAGGACGTGCTGTCCACTGCGGACCCCAAGAGAGACGCTTTGTGGTTGCCCCAGGACTCCACCACCGTTGAGGAGTCGTCCGTGTTGCCATTGATTCTGGAGAGCGCCTGGAACCGAAATCTGGCCGTGTTCTCCAGCAATGTGACGCATGTCAAGCGCGGCGCGTTGTTCTCGCTTTATCCGAACAACGTTGCCTTGGGTCGCCAACTGGCGTCGTCGGCCATGAGCCTTCCTGGCGGCAATGCCGCCCTGGTGGTGCCAATGAAAGACGCGTTGCTGGCGGTGAACATCCGGACGGCAGGCCACCTCGGTTTACAGCTGTCTCCCCGCCAACAGGCTTTCGATCTTGTGTTTCCCGTCCGCTGACCGTTGCCCACATTGATGAATTCCCGCAATCCATTCGTTGCCGCACTGCGCAGGACGACTTTTCGGCAACAGCTTTCCATCATGGTTGCGTCTGGCGTGCTACTGCTGGCGCTGCTGTCGTCGCTGGTCATTTCTTGGCAAAGTAGCCGGGACATTCGCCAAAACCGACAACAGCAAGGCCAGCACCTGTCCGACAGCCTGGCCCGCCAGGCGCGCCTGGCGTTGCTGTCCGACGCCAGCGAGAACATCACGGATGCCGTCTCCGGGGCGCTGGCGTTTCCAGATGTTGACCGTGTCGAAATTCGACGGATGGACGGGCGCCTTTTGACTGCCCGTGGCGCGGGAGGCGTGGCACTGACCTTGGGTGACGAACCACCGCCCGCAACCGTGCTAAACGCCATCGCCGCTTTCCTGGAGGTCGAAGATAGCGAGTCGTGGCAGTTTGTCGCACCGGTGCGCGTGGTGGGCGTCAACTCGCCGTTCGACGCGGAAGCGCCAAAGGCGCAAATGATCGGGTACGTCCGTGTGGTGCTGTCCAAGGCCTCTTTGGGCAGTGCGCTGCTAACGCTGTTTGCCTTGAATATGGGTATTGCCATGTCGTTTGCGGTGGTTTTTCTGCTGATGACACGTGAGCTCACCCGTCGCATGACCCAGCCCCTGGTTCGACTGGCAGAGTCCATGGGCCGCGCGGAGCAAGGCGAATCAGGCGTTCGCGCCAAGTTGACCGGACCCCGCGATATAGCCAATATGGCGCAGGCCTTCAACAGCATGATGGCCGTCCTTGACGAGCGCGAACAGGCCTTGCGACTGGCGAGCTCGGAAGCCCTGCGCTTGGCCCAGATCAAATCGGAGTTTGCCGCGACCATGAGCCACGAGTTGCGCACGCCACTCAATGGCGTGGTCGGCACACTGGACATGCTGCGTGCCTCCGTGTTGCCGCCGGTGGCCCGCAACTATGTCGCGCTGGCCTGGGATTCTTCACAGTATCTGCTTGATCTGATCAATAACATTCTTGATTTTTCGTCACTGGAAGCCGGCAAGCTGCAGTTGGCCGATGGAGACTTTGACATTGCGCGGTTGTGCGAACAGACGATCGAGTTGGTGATTCCTCAAACGGGCAGCAAGGCATTGGAGATTGCGTACGTGGTGGAGCCTGGCGTGCCCGCCTGTTTGCGTGGGGACGCCCGTCGGCTGCGTCAGGTGCTGCTCAATCTGGTGGGAAATGCGGCCAAGTTCACGGAAAGAGGCGAAGTGGCCGTGCGCGTGTCGGCGGTCGGCGAATTTGGCAAGCAGGGCACACTGCGCATCACGGTCACCGACACCGGCGTTGGCGTGGCCGAGGACGAAGTCGCCAGCATTTTTGATGCGTTCACCCAGGCGGATCCGTCATCGACCCGGCGCCATGATGGCTCCGGCCTCGGTTTGTCCATATCCAAGCAGCTGTGCACACTGATGGGTGGAGAGATCGGCGTGAACAGCACACAGGGTGTTGGCAGCACGTTCTGGTTTGCCGTGCCATTGAAGCTCGGTAGCGGCAAATCGACCGTGGCCGCTCGCGAGATTCGGTCAGGGCGTGTGTTGGTGGTGGATGAAAGCGCGATCATTCGGCAGTTCATTCAGCAAACTTTGGCTGCAGCTGGCTACGAATGCAATGCCGTTGAAACAGTGGCCGACGCAGCCTCCGCCCTGTTACAAGCCCAGCAGACGGGTGCCCCCTATGGCCTGCTGTTGGTGGACATGGTGTTGGCGGCGGGCCAGCCCCAGGTGGTACGCGACTTGCGCACTGTGCCAGGCTACGGCCTGCCGCGGCTGGTCTTGATGAGCCGTTATGGCTTGGAAAGTCCCGCCGCAGCGCCAGCGGCTGATGCGAATCTGGCAAAACCTTTGCGCCAGGAGCGGTTGCTGGAATGCGTGGACGGGACAATCGGCTCACGCAGCGAGCTGCTGCAATTTGCCCCAAGAGCGCGAAAACGCATGCCTCAGATTCTGATCGTTGAGGACAACCGTACCAGCCAGACCATTGCCTCGGGCATGCTGGAGATGCTGGGTTGCAGGTCTGAAGTGGCGGCGAATGGGCGTATTGCGGTGCAGGCCTTCAAACGCAAGCCCTGGGATTTGATCCTGATGGATTGCAATATGCCCGAAATGGACGGCTACCAGGCCACCGCGGTGATTCGTGGCATCGAAACCGATAGCGGTCGACGTGTTCCCATCGTTGCAATGACGGCCAACACCCAACCCACGGACGTTGAAAAGTGCCTGTCAGCGGGCATGGACGACCACCTGTCCAAGCCCTTGACCCTGGACAGTCTGACCGCGCGATTGCAGCGTTGGTTGACGGATGTGGATATTGCAGCGCCAGCGCCAGCGGCAGTGGTCGCGGGCGTGCAGGCCACTGAAACCGGTGAGCAGTCAAAGGAGACGCCGATCGACCAGACGGTGCTGGTGCGCCTGCGCGAGGCCTTGGGTGGCGCAATAGGCCAGGCTATTCGGCCCTTCCTGGAAGACATGCCCAGCTATCTGGATGAACTGTCCTCGGCCGTGGTAGTGGAAGAGCGCGAGACCCTGCGCCGTGTAGCCCACGCGATCAAGGGTGCGGCATGGAATTTTGGCGCACTGGAACTGGCAACACTGGCCAAGACCATCGAATCGCTTGCAGAGAACAACCAGGTGGACGCCGCCGGACGAATGTTGCCACGCTTGCGTGCCGAATATGCGGTGGTCGAACACGCGCTGCAACTGGAATTGCAGAGTGAAGTCGAAGTGCTGACTCCACTTTCCGCCGTGGGCGAGGCCCTGGTGTTGATTGTGGATGACGACCGCAGCACACGTTCGGCCCTGCGTGCAGCCTTGCAGCGCAGCGGCTTTGTGGTGACGGAGGCTGCCGACGGCAGCGAGGTCGAGGCGGAAGTTCAGCGCATGCGGCCGGACGTTATTTTGATGGACGCCCTGATGCCGGTGATGGACGGTTTCACGGCCTGTGCGCGCTTGCAGGAATCGCCGGAATGGAGGCAGATTCCCATTCTGATGATTACAGCGTTGGAAGACAGCGCGTCGATTGAACGGGCGTTTGCGGCCGGTGCCAGTGATTACATTCCCAAACCCATCCACTTGGCCGTCGTCAACCAGCGTGTGCGCCGGTTGGTGGATGCCACACGGGCCGAGCGCCATGTGCGCCACTTGGCCTACAACGATTCCTTGACAGGGCTGCCCAACCGGACCCTGTTCAACGACCACCTCGGCCGTTGTATTGAGAGAGCCCAGCCCATGGCCAAGTCACTGGCCTTGTTGTACCTGGATCTGGATCGCTTCAAGTTTGTGAACGACACGCTCGGCCATGAGATTGGCGACAAACTGCTCAAAAGCGTCTCCGAACGCATCCGCGGCTGTGTGCGGGCCAGTGACTGTGTGGCCCGTTTGGGGGGCGACGAATTCGCTATCGTGATCGATGACCTGCCCAATGTGAATGTGGCCTCTGGCACGGCGCAGAAGATCTGCCACGCAGTGACCGCGCCCTTTGAGATCGACGGACACGATATCGTCGTGTCGGCCAGCATCGGCATTGCTGTTTTTCCCATCAACGGGGTGGATTCCAGTACTTTGTTGCGCCATGCGGATACCGCCATGTACCGTGCGAAGAAAAAGAGCAGCGGTTTCCAGTTTTTCGAGGAAAACATGGAAGCTTCCGCCAGCGAGCACCTGCGGTTTGAGGGTGCGTTGCGGCGCGCTCTGGAGCGAAACGAGATCGTCGTGTATTTTCAGCCCATAGCCAACGCCACCGATTGTCGTATCGTTGGCATGGAGGCCTTGGCGCGCTGGCGCCATCCTTCGCGCGGCCTGGTATCCCCGCTGGAATTCATTCCAATGGCAGAGGAAACCGGCCTGATCATCCCGATCGGCGAGTCGGTGTTGCGAGCGGCTTGCCTGCAACTGAAGAAATGGCACGAAACAGGGTCGACGGGTTTGTATGTGACGGTCAATTTGTCGGGTCTGCAGCTACAGCAGGTCAATTTCATCGACACATTGCGCAAAGCGCTACGCGACACCGGTGTGAACCCGCAGTGCCTGACCCTGGAAATCACCGAGAGCATGTTGATGGCGCACGCCGAGGAAACCCTGTTGCTGTTGCGCGCAATCAAGGCTACGGGCGTGGAACTGGCCATTGATGATTTCGGTACCGGGTACTCTTCGCTCGCCTACCTCAAGCGTTTTCCGGTTGATGTGCTGAAGATTGACCGTGCGTTCACCCGCGATATGACAAACAACGTGGACGACGCGTCCATCGTTTCCGGCATCATCTCGCTAGCCCACAACCTGCGGCTCAAAGTCGTTGCCGAAGGGGTCGAGACCGAAGAACAGCGCCGTTTTCTGGCGGAGTTGAAGTGTGATTGCATCCAGGGCTATTTGCTCAGCGAGCCCTTGCCCAGTGACGCGTTTGAGGCGCGTTTTCTGATCGCAAACCATAGCGGTTGACGGGACGGCCGTCGAAATTACTGTCAAATGCTATAAAAAATAGAGCAAATGATGCTTGTTTTACCGGGCCTAGCGGCTCAAAACGCTGTCAGGCTTCACCGAACTCCTGGCCCATCTCGGTGGCCCGTCGGTGCGCCGCGTGCAGGGCCTTGGCAAACAGATCCTTGATGTGGCTGTCGTCCATGGAAGTGATCGCCGCATAGGTGGTGCCGCCCTTGGATGTGACCCGCTGGCGCAGGATTTCAGGCGGCTCGTGGCTGCTGCGAGCCAGCTCCCCGGCGCCAATGAAGGTGGCGACGGCCAGCTGGTAGGCCTGTTCCCGCTCCAGGCCCATGTCGGCGCCCGCGGCCGTCATGGCCTCCATGAAATAGAACATATAGGCTGGACCGGAGCCTGAAATGGCGGTGACGGCGTCCAGTTGCCCCTCGTGGCTGAGCCACAAGAATTGCCCCATGCCCGACACCACGTGCTGCGCATGCTGGCGGTCGGCCTCCGTCACGGCGGGGCGTGCATACAGGCCGGTGATGCCCTTGCCGATCAGCGCCGGGGTGTTGGGCATGGTCCGGATCACGCGCTCATTGCCCAGCCATTTGGCAATGCTGTCACTGGGAATGCCGGCGGCCACACTAATATTCAGGGCGTCACGGGTGTAAAACCGGGTCTGCAGCGCGGCCTCCTTGAAGGATTGGGGCTTGACCGCCCAGATAACAATGGACGCCTTGCTCAAGAATGGGCCGGCCAGGGGTTGCGCCACAATGCCTAGGTGGGACCGGAGCCGTTCCCGGGCCTCGGCAAAGGGCTCCACGACGTCGATCTGGGTGGCGGGAAAGCCCTGCTTCAGCAGTCCGCTGACCATGGCAGTGGCCATATTGCCGCCACCTATAAAGGCGATGTGGTGTTCATGCATGGAATCCTCCGGGGGTGCTGGGACGGCCATTGTCGCAGGCGAAAAATCAGGCACTGCGCCCGGCGTGCGAGGTTTCCCGCAACAGGCCCGCAAAAAAGTTTTGACGAAGCGGGAAAGCTGTGGCATACTAGCGGGCTTCGCTTGTAAAAGCTGAAGGTTCTGCCCAAATGGATGTGGCGCGAGTGGTTCGCGCCAAGTACAGCGGGCCCAAGACTGACTCGTTGTTGGTGTTTGCCAGTGAGCTGGCAGGTGCTGCTCCTGGTGCAAGTTGGGAATATTGAAATGATCCAGACTGAATCTCGATTAGAAGTCGCTGACAATACCGGCGCGAAGTCCGTCCTGTGCATCAAGGTGCTCGGCGGCTCCAAGCGTCGCTACGCCAGCGTGGGCGACATCATCAAAGTGAGCATTAAAGAAGCTGCACCGCGCGGCCGCGTCAAAAAAGGCGAGGTCTACAGCGCTGTTGTGGTTCGTACTGCTAAGGGCATCCGTCGCAGCGACGGCTCTTTGGTGAAGTTTGATGGCAATGCAGCAGTGTTGCTGAATGCCAAGTTGGAGCCTATCGGCACCCGCATCTTTGGACCCGTGACGCGTGAACTGCGTACCGAGAAGTTCATGAAGATCGTGTCTCTGGCTCCTGAAGTTTTGTAAGGACGCGCCATGAACAAGATTCGCAAAGGCGATGAAGTGATCGTTATCGCAGGACGCGATAAGGGTAAGCGTGGGACAGTGTCCCTGCGCAAAGACGACTCCCATCTGGTCGTCGAGGGTGTCAACTTGGTGAAAAAACACACCAAGCCGAACCCGATGAAGGGTGCGGCCGGCGGTATTGTTGAAAAGACAATGCCCATCCACCAGTCCAATGTGGCAATTTTCAATGCTGCAACTGGCAAGGCGGACCGCGTGGGTATCAAGGTGCTGGCTGACGGCAAACGCACACGCGTTTTCAAGTCCAGCGGCGAAGAAATCAAGGTGGCATAAGCATGGCACGTCTGCAACAACATTACCGCGAAAAGCTGGCTCCCGAGCTGATGGCCAAGTTTGGCTACACCTCGCCCATGCAGGTGCCGCGTCTGACCAAAATCACCCTGAATATGGGTGTGAGCGAAGCTGTCGCCGACAAGAAGGTCATGGATCACGCCGTCAGCGACCTGACCAAGATTGCTGGTCAAAAGCCCGTGGTCACGATGTCCAAGAAGGCCATTGCAGGCTTCAAGATTCGTGAGAACCAGGCTATCGGCTGTATGGTGACTTTGCGCGGCGTACAGATGTACGAATTCCTGGACCGTTTCGTCACCGTGGCTCTGCCCCGCGTGCGTGATTTCCGTGGTATTTCCGGTCGCGCTTTCGATGGTCGTGGTAACTACAACATCGGCGTCAAAGAGCAGATCATTTTCCCTGAAATTGAATATGACAAGGTGGACGCCTTGCGTGGTCTCAATATCAGTATCACCACGACGGCCAAGACCGACGAAGAGTGCAAGGCGCTCCTCACCGGCTTCCGTTTCCCGTTCAAGAACTGAGGTGACCCGTGGCTAAAATGGCTTTAATCCAGCGCGAGCTGAAGCGTGATCAATTGGCTGCAAAGTACGCCAAGAAATACGCAGAATTCAAGGCAATTGCCGGTGACTTCAAACGCACCGATGAAGAGCGTGCTGCAGCCCGTATGGGTCTGCAAAAGCTCCCCCGCAATGCCAACCCAACCCGCCAGCGTAACCGTTGTGCCATCACTGGTCGCCCTCGCGGAACGTTCCAGCACTTTGGCTTGGCGCGCGCCAAGATTCGTGAAATGGCCTTTGCCGGGGAAATTCCTGGCATCGTCAAGGCCAGCTGGTAAGCGACAGGAGAACCAAACATGAGCATGAGTGATCCCATCGCCGACTTGTTGACACGCATTCGCAATGCACAGATGGTGGCAAAAACCACCGTGTCTGTGCCTTCTTCCAAAGTGAAGGTTGCGATTGTCCAGGTGTTGAAAGACGAAGGCTACATCGACAATTTCAAGGTATCGACGACCGACGGCAAGTCCGAACTGGAAATCGCCTTGAAGTACTACGCAGGCAAGCCTGTGATTGAACGCATTGAACGCGTCAGCCGTCCTGGCTTGCGTGTTTATCGTGGTAGCGATGCCATTCCCCAGGTCCAAAACGGTCTTGGTGTTGCCATCGTAACGACGCCTCAGGGCGTGATGACTGACCGCAAAGCGCGCTCTACCGGTGTCGGTGGCGAAGTTTTGTGCTACGTCGTTTAACCCTACATTGAGGAGAATTACAAAATGTCCCGTGTAGGTAAACTTCCCGTCATCGTCCCCGCAGGTGTGGATGTGTCTATCAAAGACGCACAAATCAGCGTCAAGGGCGCTGGTGGTACTTTGCATCTGACGCTGAATTCGCTGGTATCCGTGGTGAGTGACGCTGGCAAGCTGAGTTTCAAGGCTGCCAACGACTCCCGTGAAGCGGATGCCATGTCTGGCACCATGCGCCAATTGGTGAACAACATGGTGGTCGGTGTGACCAAGGGCTTCGAGAAGAAGCTGAACCTGGTTGGCGTGGGCTACAAAGCCCAGGCAACCGGTGCCAAGCTGAATCTCGCCGTTGGTTACTCGCATCCTGTCAATATCGATATGCCTGCTGGCATTTCGGTTGCGACACCGACGCCAACAGAAATCCTGATCAAGGGTGCTGACCGCCAACGTGTGGGTCAGATCGCCGCTGAAGTTCGTGCTGTTCGTCCACCTGAGCCTTACAAGGGCAAGGGCATCCGGTATTCGGATGAGAAGATCACGATCAAAGAAACCAAGAAGAAATAAGGAGCTGCAACATGTTGACCAAAAAAGAGCAGCGTCTTCGCAGGGCCCGTCAGACCCGTATCCGCATTGCCACGCAAGGCGTTGCACGACTGACGGTAAATCGTACCAACTTGCACATCTACGCCAGCGTAATCTCTGGCGACGGTGGCAAGGTGTTGGCTGCAGCTTCTACGGCCGAACTCGAAGTTCGCAAGGCTTTGGGTGCGGCGGGCAAGGGTGGCAATGTTGCCGCGGCCCAAATCATTGGCAAGCGCCTGGCTGAAAAAGCCAAGGCTGCCGGTGTCGAAAAAGTCGCATTTGATCGTTCAGGTTTTGCGTACCACGGCCGCGTCAAAGCGCTGGCTGATGCGGCACGTGAAGCTGGCTTGCAGTTCTAAGCAGATCGGAATACAGAATGGCTAAAGTTCAAGCGAAGATGCAGGGTAAGGCTGAAGGGCCTGAAGACGGCCTGCGCGAAAAGATGATCGCGATCAACCGCGTCACCAAAGTGGTTAAGGGCGGCCGTATTCTCGGTTTTGCAGCTCTGACTGTGGTCGGTGATGGCGAAGGTCGCATTGGCATGGGCAAGGGAAAATCCAAGGAAGTTCCCGCTGCCGTGCAAAAGGCAATGGAAGAAGCCCGTCGCAACATGATTAAGGTTTCGCTGAAGAATGGTTCCATTCACCACAAGGTGATGGGTCACCACGGCGCGGCCAATGTCATGATGGCTCCAGCACCCAAGGGTACTGGAATCATTGCCGGTGGTCCTATGCGCGCAGTGTTTGAAGTGGTTGGTATTACGGATATCGTGGCAAAAAGCCATGGTTCCTCCAATCCCTACAACATGGTCCGTGCCACTTTGGACGCATTGTCGGTTTCGACAACGCCATCCGAAGTTGCAGCCAAGCGTGGCAAGACTGTTGAAGAACTCTTCGTCTGAAAGCGGACTTCAAAATGACAACACAACAAACCGTAAAAATCCAATTGGTGCGCAGCCCGATTGGAACCAAAGAGTCCCATCGCGCCACCGTGCGTGGTCTGGGCTTGCGCAAAATTCGCAGCACCAGCGAGCTGGTGGATACACCCGAAGTTCGCGGCATGATTAACAAGATCAGCTACCTGGTCAAGGTGCTTTAAGAGGTTGATGATGGAACTCAATAGCATTAAGCCCGCCGATGGCGCAAAGCACTACAAGCGTCGTGTTGGTCGCGGTATCGGATCCGGCATCGGCAAGACTGCAGGTCGTGGCCACAAGGGACAAAAATCCCGTGCAGGCGGCTACCACAAGGTTGGCTTTGAAGGCGGTCAGATGCCTATGCATCGCCGTTTGCCCAAGCGCGGTTTCAAGTCGCATCTGCTCCAGTTCAATGCTGAGATCACGTTGACGACATTGGAAGTGCTCGGCATGGCCGAAGTCGATTTGCTGACGCTCAAACAAGAGAAACTTGTTGGCCAAATGGCAAAAGTGGTCAAGGTTATCAATACCGGCGCGCTCACCAAATCGGTGAAGCTCAACGGCATTGGTGCTACCGCTGGTGCCAAGGCAGCTATTGAAGCTGCTGGTGGTAGCGTCGCTTAATTCAGAAGCCGAGAGACTCTAAGTGGCAACTAACGCAGCTCAAATAGCAAAGACAGACAAGTTTGGTGACTTGCGTCGCCGTCTTGTGTTTTTGTTGCTCGCGCTGGTCGTGTACCGCGTGGGCGCGCACATACCGGTGCCAGGCATTGATCCAACGCAGCTGCAGCAGTTGTTCAAAGGCCAGCAGGGCGGAATCCTGAGCCTGTTCAACATGTTCTCGGGTGGGGCACTGTCGAGGTTCACCATTTTTGCATTGGGGATCATGCCGTACATCTCGGCGTCGATCATCATGCAGTTGCTGACCTATGTGCTGCCGACTTTTGAGCAGATGAAGAAGGAAGGCGAGGCGGGACGTCGCAAGATTACCCAGTACACCCGCTACGGAACCTTGGGGCTGGCCCTGTTTCAGTCTCTGGGTATCGCGCTGGCTCTGGAGTCTTCAGCTGGCTTGGTGATTTCGCCTGGATTTGGCTTCCGTCTGACATCGGTTGTGACCCTGACGGCCGGAACCATGTTCCTGATGTGGTTGGGCGAGCAGATCACTGAGCGTGGTTTGGGTAACGGGATTTCGATATTGATTTTTGGCGGTATTGCGGCAGGTTTGCCCAATGCCATCGGCGGTCTGCTGGAGTTGGTGCGCACAGGGGCAATGAGCATCATCGTTGCACTGCTGGTGGTTGTGTTGGTTGCGCTGGTAACCTATTTTGTGGTGTTCGTGGAGCGCGGGCAGCGGAAGATTCTAGTGAATTATGCCCGGCGACAGGTGGGTAATAAGGTGTACGGTGGACAATCTTCCCATCTGCCATTGAAGCTGAATATGGCTGGTGTGATCCCGCCGATCTTCGCCTCATCCATCATCCTGCTGCCGGCGACGATTGCCAACTGGTTTAGCGCGGGTGATTCCATGCGTTGGCTGAAAGACATTTCCAGCACTCTGAGTCCTGGTCAGCCGGTGTATGTGATGTTGTACGCAGCTGCTATCGTGTTTTTCTGCTTCTTCTACACCGCACTGGTGTTCAATAGCAAGGAAACCGCAGACAACCTGAAGAAGAGCGGTGCGTTCATCCCCGGAATTCGTCCAGGTGATCAGACCGCAAAATATATTGATAAAATCCTGCTTCGCTTGACGCTGGCCGGTGCAATCTACATCACGTTTGTGTGTCTGTTGCCAGAGTTTTTGATTCTCAAATACAACGTGCCGTTTTACTTCGGTGGAACCTCACTGTTGATTATTGTTGTCGTGACCATGGATTTCATGGCACAGGTCCAGAACTACATGATGTCCCAGCAATATGAATCGCTGTTGAAGAAGGCTAACTTTAAGTCGTCTTGAGGAGCAGTGGATTCAGATGTCGAAGGATGACGTGATTCAGATGCAGGGGGAGGTCGTTGAAAACCTTCCCAACGCGACTTTTCGCGTCAAGCTGGAAAACGGGCATGTGGTGTTGGGACATATTTCCGGGAAGATGCGGATGCATTACATCCGAATCCTGCCGGGCGATAAGGTCACCGTTGAATTGACCCCGTATGACTTGAGTCGTGCGCGGATTGTGTTCAGAGCAAAGTAAATAGCGCATGTTCCGCGCGATTCAAAGTCGGAACGGGGCGAAGGGTTTTAGGAGAGAAATATGAAAGTTTCGGCTTCGGTCAAGAAAATTTGCCGCAACTGCAAAATCATCCGACGCAAAGGCGTTGTGCGCGTGATCTGTACAGATCCACGCCACAAGCAGCGTCAGGGTTAATTGCAAGAGTTTTAGAGGACGAAAATGGCACGTATCGCTGGCATCAACATTCCGCCGCAACAGCATTCTGAAATTGGCCTGACCGCCATTTTTGGTATCGGTCGCACCCGCGCTCGCAAGATTTGCGAAGCCTGTGGCATTGCATATTCCAAGAAGGTCAAAGATTTGACGGATTCTGATCTGGAGAAAATCCGTGATCAGATCGCTCAATTCACCATCGAAGGCGATTTGCGTCGTGAAACCACGATGAACATCAAGCGCTTGATGGACATTGGTTGCTACCGCGGATTCCGCCATCGCCGGGGCTTGCCCATGCGCGGTCAACGTACCCGCACGAACGCCCGTACCCGCAAAGGCCCCCGTAAGGCTGCTGCGTCATTGAAGAAATAACAGGGATTGAGAGACCAACATGGCAAAAGCTCCCGCCAATAACGCAGCCCAGCGCGTTCGCAAAAAAGTCCGCAAGAATGTTGCAGACGGCATTGCACACGTGCACGCTTCGTTCAACAACACCATCATCACGATCACCGATCGCCAGGGCAATGCTTTGTCTTGGGCCTCATCGGGTGGTCAAGGTTTCAAGGGCTCTCGCAAGTCCACTCCGTTTGCTGCCCAGGTAGCTTCCGAAGTGGCCGGCCGTGCGGCTCTGGACCAAGGCATCAAGAACCTTGACGTTGAAATCAAGGGTCCTGGTCCTGGTCGTGAATCCTCGGTTCGCGCGCTGGCGGCACTGGGAATTCGCATCAACATGATTGCGGATGTGACTCCAGTTCCCCACAACGGATGCCGCCCGCAGAAACGCCGCCGTATCTGATTGCTTTGCAATCAGGTGCCGTCGTATTTAGTTTTTAACAAGCCCACCGCCATCAGCGACCGCTGGTGGCTCCCGCATTTCTGATGCGGCAGATGACATAAAAGGAAGATCAAGTGGCACGCTACCTCGGCCCCAAGGCCAAACTATCCCGCCGTGAAGGCACCGACCTGTTTCTCAAGAGCGCCCGCCGCGCCATTGGAGACAAGGCGAAGTTCGACTCCAAGCCCGGTCAGCACGGCCGCACCTCAGGTGCCCGCACGTCTGATTATGGTCTCCAACTGCGTGAAAAGCAGAAGGTTAAGCGCATGTATGGCGTGTTGGAACGTCAGTTCCGTCGCTACTTCGAAGAAGCCGACCGCCGCAAGGGCAATACCGGTGCAAACCTGTTGTTCCTATTGGAGTCGCGTCTGGACAACGTCGTCTACCGCATGGGCTTTGGCTCCACACGTGCTGAGGCACGCCAAATGGTGTCGCACAAGGCGATCACGGTCAACGGCAGTTCGGTGAATATTCCATCGTACATGGTCAAGGCTGGCGACGTGGTATCTGTGCGTGAGAAATCCAAGAAGCAAAACCGTGTGGTTGAAGCTTTGCAGCTGGCGCAACAAGTCGGCATGCCTGCCTGGGTTGAAGTCAATATTGAAAAGGCCGAAGGCACTTTCAAGATGGTTCCCGACCGGGACCAGTTTGGCGCCGATATCAACGAGTCGTTGATTGTCGAGTTGTATTCACGCTAATCGCGTTTGAATTGTTGAAATCGTTCCTTGGCTGTGGGGCACTGCAGTCAAGGTGCTTCACCAGCCTTACCGACGTAACGAGTCGGGGGTATTGAGAGGAAGTCTGCATGCAAAACAGTTTGCTAAAACCCAAATCCATTAGTGTCGAACAACTCGGCACCAATCGCGCCAAAGTGGCGCTGGAGCCGTTCGAGCGCGGCTATGGCCATACCTTGGGTAACGCGCTTCGCCGCGTATTATTGTCCTCCATGCCCGGATTCGCGGCCACTGAAGTGACCATTGCTGGCGTGCTGCACGAGTACTCGTCGATTGACGGCGTACAAGAAGATGTCGTTAACATTCTGTTGAATCTGAAGGGTGTTGTCTTCAAGTTGCATAACCGCGACGAAGTGACACTGAGCCTGCGCAAGGATGTTGAAGGCCTGGTAACGGCTGCCGACATCCAGACTCCGCACGATGTGGAAATCATCAACCCCGGTCACATCATTGCCAACCTGTCGCACGGCGGCAAATTGGATATGCAGATCAAGGTTGAAAAGGGTCGTGGCTATGTGCCCGGCACCATGCGCCGCCACGCTGACGAACCCAACAAGTCTATCGGCCGTATTGTCTTGGACGCTTCGTTCTCGCCCGTCAAGCGCGTGAGCTATACCGTCGAGAGCGCACGTGTTGAACAGCGAACCGATCTGGATAAGCTGGTTGTCGAAATCGAAACCAACGGCGCCATTTCTGCGGAGGACGCAGTGCGCGCATCCGCCAAGATTTTGGTAGAACAACTGGCGGTGTTCGCACAGCTGGAAGGCAGTGAGCTGGCCGCATTTGATGCGCCTGCACCACGCGGCAATACGCAATTCGATCCTATCCTGTTGCGCCCTGTGGACGAGTTGGAATTGACGGTTCGCTCCGCCAACTGCCTGAAGGCTGAAAATATCTATTACATCGGTGACCTGATCCAGCGTACCGAGAATGAGCTGCTCAAGACCCCCAATTTGGGTCGTAAGTCGCTCAACGAGATCAAGGAAGTTTTGGCTTCCCGCGGTCTGACACTGGGTATGAAGCTGGAAAGCTGGCCACCGGCAGCGTTGGAAAAGCGCTAATTTTTTCGAACCCTCTGGGGTTCCACGCAAAGGGCAGTACCTGACACGGCTGCCCACTAAAAACTTAAAGGAAATCTACCATGCGTCACGGACACGGACTACGTAAACTCAACCGCACCAGCTCACACCGCCTGGCGATGCTGCGCAACATGATGAACTCACTCATCGAGCACGAAGTCATCAAGACCACAGTACCCAAGGCCAAGGAATTGCGCCGCGTGGTTGAGCCCATGATTACCCTGGCTAAAGAAGCGACTGTTGCCAACCGCCGGTTGGCGTTTGACCGCCTGCGCGACCGTGACAGCGTGACCAAGCTGTTCAACGACCTGGGACCCCGTTTCGCGGCCCGTCCAGGTGGCTACACCCGTATTCTGAAAATGGGTTTCCGCGTTGGTGACAATGCGCCCATGGCGTTGGTCGAGTTGGTCGATCGTCCCGCTGAAGTCGAAGTAAATGCCGATGCAGCCGCAGAATAGACTATAATAGAAGACTACCGCGCGATGGAGCAGTCTGGTAGCTCGTTGGGCTCATAACCCAAAGGTCGGAGGTTCAAATCCTTCTCGCGCAACCAATAAAGACGTGGTATTCCACGACAGCAAAGGCTCACCTCGGTGAGCCTTTTTTGTTTTGTGACGAGGTCTGTGTCGTCACAGAAAGTGAATCGAGCCACTAAGACCTTTGGGTATGTGACGGGTTATTGTTTGTTGTGCCGGCTGTCGAACCTGTGTAAGCGGTCTATTGACCACGTCCTTCCCCTGACCACCTGAAAGCGCTAAACCTGCTGACTTCAAAAGGAGATCAGAATGGTTGGTAAGAAATTCAAATGGGCAGCACATCTGAAGGCTGCGGAATCCTCTGGGCTTAGCTTGATGGCCTATGCCACGAAGCACGAATTTGACGTTCGTCGGTTATACGATGCCCGCCATCTACGCAAGCTTCAGGCCACGACAGCGTGGAGCGTCGTGCGCGTCAAGGAGCCATCCGCAGTTGAAGTCGCCCCCAAGGTGCAGCAACGCGCGACACCAAGCACTGTTGCCATGCAAGCCCACCTGGGCAACGGCGTTGTATTGAGCTGGGCCCAGGATCAAACCCATACCGCAGCACTCGACGGCATGCTGCGCACTTTGGCGGCTTTGCCATGTTCCATCTGAACGCCAACCTGGCGGTGTACCTGCACCGTGGCAAAGTGGACTTCCGCAAAAACATCAACGGCCTGTGCGCGGTCGTTGAACACGACCTGGGCCTGAACCCCTTTGCCCATGCCGTCTTTGTCTTTGGCAACCGCAGAAAGGACCGCATCAAGATCTTGGGCTGGAATCGCAATGGCTTTTGGTTGCTGCA
>JAUSNJ010000050.1 GCA_030645355.1 Rhodoferax sp.
CTCCAGATCGCCAATCACAAAGCCGCCACCGTGCAGGAACAGCAGCACGGGCAGTGGCGTGTTCGCACCGTTAGTTTCCGGGGTGTAGATGCGCAAGGGCAGCGCACCCGCAGGTCCTGGGCAGGTGGTGTCTTCCACCGGGCCAACGGCCGGGGCGGGCAATCCCAAGTTGTTGGCCATGTCACGGTAAATTTGCCGCGCAATGGTTGGCGGCAGGGACTCGATGGGTGGGTTGCCCATGGCCGCGGCCTGGGCCAGGAATCCGGCCAAGGCGGGGTCTATGTCGGCAACTTCGAGCATGGGTTTGACGGCAGCGTTCATGGGATGTTCTCCTGGGTATGGTTGGGGTTGTGAAAAAGTAGGCGGCTTTCCTAGGCCAGCACTGCGGTGGCCGCGAGCGCCGAACGCCCCACGCGCACCGTAGCGGGCCGCAACAGAAAGTGCGCCAGCGCCGGCAACAGCACCAGCGCACCCACCATGTTCCAGACGAACATGAAGGCCAGCAGAATGCCCATGTCGGCCTGGAACTTGATCGGTGAAAAGGCCCAGGTGCCAACCGCCAGCGCCAAGGTGATGCCGGTCAGCATCACCACCCGACCCGTGAACTGCAACGCGTGCAGGTAAGCGTTTGAGAGGCTCTCGCCTGCGCGCAGCCGCGCCAGCATCACGCTCAGCACATACAGCGCATAGTCCACGCCAATGCCCACGCCCAGCGCAATCACCGGCAACGTGGCGACCTTGACACCCATGCCAAAGCCCACCATCAGCGCCTCGCACAAAATGGAGGTCAACACCAGCGGCAGCACCGCGCAGACCACGGCGCGCCAGGAGCGGAAGGTGAACCAGCACAGCAACAGCACCGCGCCATAGACCCACAGCAGCATCTCATGCATGGCTTTCTGCACGACGATATTCGTGGCCGCGTCTATGCCAGACGAACCGGCTGCCAGCATGAAGCGCACGTCGCCCGCAGGCTGGACGGCAATGAAGTGCTCCACTTCATCCACGACGCGGCTCAGCGTCTCGGCCTTATGGTCCTTCAGGTAGACATACAGCGACAGGAAGGAGCAGCCCTGGTTAAACAGCTCGCGCGGCGCACGGGTCTGCACACCGCCCAGCGCACTGGCATTGGGGAACAACTCGAACCATTTCAGGTTGCCTTCGTTGTAGCCCACCATGGCCAGCTTGGACAGTTGCGCCATGGAATTGGTGGACTCCACACCGGGCAATTGCTCCAGTTGCCAGGCCAGCTGATCCACCCGCGCCAGCGTGTCGTACTGGGTGCACTGGTCTTCGGGCGTGGCGACCATCACGGTCAGGATGTCGCTGCTGGCGGCATAGTGGCGGGCCAGGTAGTCGTTGTCGCGGTTGTAGCGCGAGTCGGCGCGCAACTCGGGTGCACCGGGGTCCAGATCACCGATATTCAGATGCAGGCTGACGGCGTAACCCACCCCGGCCAGCAGCAGGCTGACGGCGATGGCGGCCAGCGCCGGGCCACGCTGGGTGAACAGGTCCAGCAATGCCCACAGGCGGGTGCGGCGCTGCAACAGCGTGCCGGAGCGCGTGACGTCGTCATGGTCATCTAGCGCTTCCAGTTGAAGGCTGCGCCGCGCGCCCCGGGCGCTGACGCCAACGTAGGACAACAGAATCGGCAGCAACACCAGGTTGGTGAAAATCAACACGGCAACACCAATGCTGGCGATCACGGCCAGATCCTGAATGACCTGGATCTGGATGATGGCCAACACTGCAAAGCCCACCGCGTCGCACAGCAGCGCGGTGGCGCCGGCCACGATCAGGCGGCGAAAGGTGTAGCGGGCCGCCACCACCTTGTGCGTGCCACGGCCAATGTCCTGCATGATGCCGTTCATCTTTTGCGCGCCATGGCTCATGCCGATGGCAAACACCAGAAAGGGCACCAGCACCGAGTACGGGTCCAGCTCGTAGTGGAACAAGGCCAGCAGGCCAAACTGCCAGACCACCGCCACCAGCGAGCAAGCCACCACCAGCATGGTGCTTCGAGCACAACGGGTGTAGCCATAGAGCACGGCGGCGCAGATCAGCAGTGCCAGACCGAAGAACAACAGCACCTGTTGCAGGCCAGCGATCAGGTCGCCCAGCACCTTGGCGAAACCGATGACGTGAATGCGAAGGGAGTCACTTTCATACTTGCTGCGCACGGTTTCAATCTTGCGCGACAGGTCACCGTAGTCCAATGCTTCGCCGGTCTTGGGGTTCTTGTCCAGCAGGGGCACAAAAATGATGCTGGACTTGAAGTCGCCCGCCACCAGTTGCCCAACCTCGCCCGAACGTTCCACGTTGGCACGCACCTCGGCCAGCGCGGCGGGCGAGCCGTCGTAGCTGTCACCCATCACGGTATTGCCGTCCAGGCCTTCTTCGGTCACCGCGACCCAGCGTGTGTTGCTGGTCCACAGCGACTTCATGAACGGCCGATCCACACCGGGCAGCAAGAAGATCTCGTCGCTGAGCTTTTGCAAGGTGTCCAGGTAGTCCTTGTCAAAGATGGAAGCACCGGTGGTTTCCACCACGACGCGCATCGCATTGCCCTGCCCCGCCAGATTGTTTTTATTGGCCAGGTAGTTGGCGATGTAGGGATGCGTGGTGGGAATGGTTTTTTCGAAGCTGGCGTTCAGGCGCAGGCTCAAGGCCTGCCAGCCCAGCAGCAGCGTGATGAGCAGACACACACCCATGACCCAAGGGCGGTGGTTGAAGAACGCGCGCTCGACGGCGGTGCCGGAGTGGGTGTCGAAGTCTTGGAGTCGGGCGACGACCGGTTGGGCTTCCAGAGAGGTATCGGAGTGCATGGTGGGGTAGTCGTGAAATTGCGGTGGAAAGTCTGGGCTCAAAAACGTTGCTCAGGGCGCGGTTTGGCGGCGCAGGCCGCGCAGGCTGGCCAGCACCAAATGACCATCAGCCGCAGCGGCGCCGGAGGCCGGCAAGGGGCCTCCGGTCGGCGCAAACCTGGTGACGCTGCGCCCGTCATCGCGGCTCAGCAACAGGTCGCCGGTTTGGCTCAGCAGTGCCAGCGCGCCGCCGTCCAGCTCGACGGCTGCACTGATGGACACTGGCACTCCGGTTTGCACGTCGTCCCAGTGCGCACCCTGGTCGGCCGAGCGCAGCGCGTTGCCCCGCAGGCCGTAGGCGATCAAGGTGCCCGAGCGCGCGGCCAGCAGTCCAAAGAAGCTGCCCTTGTAGGGCGAAGCCAGCGCGGCAAACGATGCACCGGCGTCGGCAGACTTCAGCAGCAGGCCTTGTTCGCCCACAACAAAAATATTGCCACCCACATAGCGCACGCCATACAGGTGAAAGCTCTTGGGGTTGGGCAGCCGGTCCAGGGCCGGTGTCCAGGTCTTGCCGCCGTCAACGGTGGCAAAGGCCAGGTTGTAGGCGCCGACCGCCAAGCCGTGTTGTGCGTCGCTGAAGTCCACGTCGAAGAAGGGTTTGTCCGGCCCTTCCTCGGCAAAACGCTGGGCAGCGCGCTGTACGCGGTCATCGCTGCTGGTGCGCGCCGCCGTCGCGACGGCTTGGGCCGCTTGCACGCCATCAAGCTGCAGCGCCCAGGTTTGCCCGGCGTCCTCGGTCTTCAAGATCACGCCCAGGTGGCCCACGGCCCAGCCGGTGCGCGCATCGACAAAGCGCACGGCCGTCAATGTGACTTGCACCGGCACCTGGGCCTGCTGCCAACTCTGGCCCGCGTCATCCGACCACAGCACCGTGCCGCGCTCGCCCACCGCTACCAGGCGCTGCCCGGCGCGGGTCACGGCCAGTGTGGCGGCCAGCAGCGCCTTTGGGCTTTGCAGCGCAGCCTGCTTCAGCACGCGCGGCACCGTCGAAGCCGACGGCGTTGGGGCCTGTTGGGCCCGCACCAGGCCGCTCACGGCCCATAGGCACAGCGCCAGCCCCAAAGCCCTGCCCAGGCCCCGGCGTGACCTTGTTCTGACTGCGCCCGCAAGCATCAGCGCGTCCCCTCGTTGGCCAGTTCTTCGGGGCTGAAGAAGGAACGTGGGATGGCTGCCACCGGCTTATACTGCGTCTTCAACTCGTTGGACGCCATGTTCAGGTAGTAGGCGCCGGTTTGCAGGTCGTAGCCGCCCCACATCATGTTGCCCACCACGGCCGGAATGTCAGGCGCCGTGAGGACCAAGGTGTAGTTGGTGCGCCAGAGATCACCCTTGGCATCCCAACCGTCGAACAACACGATCTGCCAGCTATCTTCGTCAATGTAGTACTTGCGCTTGGGTACCACGTGGCGCTTGCCCGCAGCCACCGTGGCCTCCACTTCCCACACGCGGTGCAGCTCCCAGCGTACCTGCGCCGGGTTCAGCGTGTTGGGTGTCACCAGATCGGCCACCGGGGCCGACGCGGCCTTGTTGTTGTTGTAGGGGATGTAGATCTCCTTCTTGCCCACCAGCTTCAGCTCGTGCTTGTCGATAGGGCCAAACAGCATGAAGGCTTCGTCGAACAGGCCGATCCCGGAAGTCACGGAGTCCGGTGTGTCGTAGGCCACGGAGGGTGCCTTGCGCACGCGGCGCTGGCCCACCAGGTACTGCCACAGTCCACGCGGATTGCTGGCGTTGAGGGCGTCGTGCGCCAGGATGGCCTCGCCGGCCTTGGAGCCCGGCTCGCTGACCGCGAACTTGCCCAAGCCCGCATAGCCGTCGAACTTCTCGATGCTGCCTTCGGGGTCGTAGTACTGCTTGCGGAAACTCTGCATGCCGCCTGAGGCCATGGCGCGCTTGCCGTCACCCGTCACCACCCATACGCGCACCGGCGTCTGCACATAGCTGCCGACCCAGGCCAGGCGGTGGTTCTGGAACACCTCGTAGCCATCCTTGGGGATGGGAAAGGGTGTGCCACCAAAAGCGCCCGCAGTGCCGTGGCCACCATCCACCAGCTTGGCGCGGGTCGCGTTCTTGAAGGTGTTGTCATACACCCATTGCGGCGCGGCGGCGCTGCGGTGCGTGGGGTAGACATCGATGCGAAAGTCGGGGTACTTCTTCATCAACGCCTTCACGCCATCGGTGAGCTTGGCATCAAACTGCGCCATGTTCTTGGCGTTGATGGACAGTACCGGTTTTTCACCCGGGAACAGATCGGGCCGCGCATCGCCGCTCTTGTAACCGGCGGGGGGCTTGGTGATGCCACCGCTCCAGGCCGGGATGCTGCCATCCGCGTTGGCGCCGCGCTCGGCGCCCAGTGGGGTCAATGTGGTCTTGAGTTTGGCGGCTTCGTCGGCGGAGACGGCGGCCCAGGCGCTGGAAGTGGCCAGCGGCGCAACCAAAAGGCCCGCAACAAAGGCGGCCAATAGAGTAGATTTGTGGTGCATGAGAAAGCTCCGTTTCAGAAAATGCGGGTCAGAACGTGCGCGACACGGTAAAGGACAGGTTGGCGCGGTCCTTCAGCGTCTGGGCAAAGGTGAGCTGGCGTGGCGAGCCGGTGCCCGCGACCAGGGTTTCGGTAAATGTCTTGGCCGGTCCGAAGAAGTCGCTGTAAACCAGCGCCAGGTTCCACACGCCCTGGTACTTGCCCTTGATGCCTATGCTGTAGTCGCCAGCGTTGGAGGCGCCACCGGCGAAGTTGGCCATCGCCGAAGATCGGCCGCCAAAGTTGTATCCCACACCGACCGGTATCGACAGGTCCAGCCCCGGCAGCACCTGGAAGTACTGCGGCTCGAACAGCATGCGAAAAGCCCAGGCGTCCCGCGTGGTGTTGGGGTCCAGGCCGCCCAGGCCCACGCTGCTGCCGCCAGGTCCAATGGCGAAGATGTCCTTGGTCACTTTGAGCGTGCGGTTGAAAGCCAGCTCGGCCACGATGGCGCCGCCCTGCCACAAGGCATTGGGTTGCAGCACGTAGATGCCAGAGGCTTGCAAATGGGCGGTGTCGCCCACGGCGTAGCAGGGGTTGTTGTCACTGGTGTCGCAGTTCAGGATCGGGCCCAGGCCGAGCACGGCGGGGTCGCTGTTCAGCGCCGCGTTGCTGCGCACCGAACCTTCCACCGCCCAGTTGAGTTGCCCCACCGACGAGGTCACGCTGGCACCGACGGTGCGGATGTTGCTGGCGTAGGCCAGGTGCACATTGCCGTTGACAAAGTCGAACACCGGCACGGCGGGGGTCTTGTCGTGGTACTGCGCGGCGTAAAAGCCAAACTCGTATTCGCTGCCCGTGGGGCTCCAGCGCAACTGCACACCGCCCTGCCCCGAGTCCTTGGGATTGAAGTCCTTGTTGGCGTCGTAGGCCAGCAAAATCGGATTGCCACCAGCGTCGTTGCCAAAGTTGACAACGCCGGTGCCCACATAGTCCTGGTTGGAGAAGTAGCTGCCGACACCGGGAATCTTGCTGGCACGCCACTTGAGCTGGTAGTAGGCACCCAGCGACAAGCCCTCGGCCACTTGCAGCGAACCCGATACCTGCTCCACCGGCAACAGCACTTCCTTGAACTGCCAGCCCGGCACCGAGACGATCTTGGCGATGTCCACCGGTCCCTGCGCATTGGCAATGCCGTTTTGCCCGAAGAACAGGCTCTCGCCCCACTGCAGCGTGTGTTTGCCCACACGCACCGTGCTCTTCATGTCCTTGACGTCGCCTTTGAAGTAGACAAAGGCGTCGAGGATTTCGCTGCCCTGCCCGTGCTGCGCGCGGGTGGCGGCCAGGAAGTCGTTGGGCGCCTGCGTGGCCACATTGTTATTGGCCAGCGGATAGGTTCCCACGACCATGTTGCCGACGTTGACCGGCGTGCCCTGGTAGCTGTTTTTGCGCAGGTAGACGGTGTCGTGCCAGGCGGTGGCGCTGATGCGGCCACCAAAGTTTTTGCCGGTCACATCCAGCTCGGCCAATAGGTCCCAGCGGTTGGAGATCTGGCCCTTCTGAAAGTTGTGGTCCCCATCGTCTTCGTTGATGGTGCCGGGGTCGGTTGTCACGTCAAAACGCGTCAGTTCCGGCATGGGATCTTTCAGGCGGTTGGCCGTGCTGTATTTGGGTGTCAGGTCGAGCCGGATCTTGAAATCCGAGTCCGGCGTGTCAAAGTCAAAGGCGTGTGCAGTCGGCAGCGCGAGCGCTACCGCTGCCGCTACCCAGGTGCGGCGGTGGTTCATGGTTTGTCTCCTGTTATGGGGGAATCAGCCCGGGCTTGGTGCCCGGTGTCGATGTCTTCGGCGTCTCAGCGTTGCAGCACGAACTGCCCGCCTTCGATCTTCAGCATCACGACGGCGCGATCATCAAAGCCGATGTGGTCGGTCGGCGTGAAGTTGAGTACGCCGTGCGAGATGACGATTTCCTTCTCGCTCTCCAGCGCATCGCGCAGCGCCTGGCGGAATTCGGCTGTGCCCGGTTTGGCTTTTTTGAGCGCCAACGGCACAATGCGTTGCAGCACCTTGAGCGCGTCGTTGGCGTGCGCACCAAACTGCGTGCGCGAGTTGGCGCCATGGGTCTTCTCGAACGCGTTCACATAGTCCATCGCCACCGGCTTGATGGGATTGCTGGCGGCCAGTTGTTCGGCCACCAGCACGGGGCCAGCCGGCAGAATCGCTCCATTCATGGCCTTGCCGCCCACGCGCACCAGGTCGGGGGATGCCGCACCATGGGTCTGGTAGATGGGTCCGCTCCAGCCGCGTTCACGCAGGTTGATCTGCGGCATGGCGGCGGCAGAACCCGCGCCGACGATCAGTACAGCATCGGGCTTGGCGGCGACGACCCGCAAGGCCTGTGACGTGATGGCGGTGTCGGGCGGCGCGAAGCGCTCGGTGGCAATGATCTCCAACCCGGCCTTCTTGGCCGAGGCGGTGAAGGCCTGCAACCACATCTCGCCATAGCCTTCGTTCCAGCCCAGGAAGGCCACCTTCTTCACCTTGTCGGCCACCATGCGCTTGGCCACGGCGTCCGACATCAGCGACACCGGCTGCGGCAGCGGAAAGGTCCAGTCGTCCTTGCCACCGGGTCGCGGTGCGGGTGCAAAGGCCAATTGCACGGTGCGCGTCTCGGCCGCCACCGGCGCCATAGCCAGCACAGCGGGCACACCCGATGAGCCCAGCAACAGATCAACCTTGCTCTCAACAATGAAGCGGCGTGTGTTCTTCACCGCACCTATCGTGTCGGAGCCATCGTCCAGCACGATGAGCTTGATCTTCTCGCCGCCAATGCGCTCGGGCCACAGGTCCAACGAGGTCTTGACCGGCAACCCCAGAGAGGACAGCGGGCCGGTCAGTGAGAGGTTCACGCCGATGTTGATGTCGGCATGCGCCGCGCCTGCCAGTGCCAGCAGCGCCGCTGCGAGTGTTGTGCCCAAAATATTCTTCTTCATGGTGTCTCCAATCGTTGTTGTTTTCGTGGAAGGTGTCAGAGATAGGTCGAGGCCAGGCCGCCATCCACGGGGATGTTGACGCCGCTGACCCAGCGCGCCGCATCGCTGCACAGCCAGGCGATCACCGGCGCGATCTCGTCGGCAAAGCCGGGACGCAGCATGCGGTGGGCGTCGGCCTGCACCCGCTCCTGGCCCAGCATCTGCACAAAGTCACCCAGGATGGGGGTGAACACCGGGCCGGGCGCCACGCAGTTCATGCGCACACCCTTGCCCAGGAACCACTCCTGCGACTGCGTGGCGTTCCACACAATCAGCGCTTCCTTGAAGTACTGGTAGCAGGTCGCATGTGGCACTGGGTGGTCGCGCAGCCAATGGGCGCCGGCCTCAAACCCGCTGGCGGCGGCCAGAGCCTTGTGCTCTGCCAGGCGCTGCGGCCACTCTGCCCCCAGGATGGAGGCCACGTTGACGATGCTGCCGCCACGCGGAATGCGGGGCAGCACCTGTTCGGTCAAATGCCGCAGACCCAGGTAGTTGACGCGGGCCACCAGGTCGCCGTCCGCCGTGCCGGGCACACCGGCGATGTTGCACAGCGCGTCGATGTGCGCGGGCAGTTGCGCCACTGCGGCTTCAATGGCGGCAGTGCTGCCCAGGTCCGCCTTGACGAAGCCGTCCAGCGTCAGGCTGGGGTCGTTGCGGTCCACGCCGATGACGGTGGCGCCCTGGAAGCGGGCGAGCTTGGCCACCTCGGCACCGATGCCCGACGACGTGCCGGTGATGACGATGGTTTTACCTTGCAGTTGCATGCTCTGTCTCCTGTTTTGTAATGAATGAAAGGCTGCGGGTTTAGAACGGGAACATTGGCGCTGTGTCCTTGACGGTGATCCATTGCCACTGGGTGTATTCCTCCCAATCGGCGGGGCCGCCCACGCTACTGCCGTTGCCGGCGATGCCAGGGCCGCCAAAGGGGTTGACGCAGTCGTCGTTCACGGTCTGGTCGTTGATGTGCACCATGCCGGACTTGAGCTGCTGGCCCATCGCCATGGCGCGGCCCACCGATTGGGAGATGACGGCGGAGGCCAGGCTGCCGGTGTGGGTGTTGGCCAGCGCAATCGCCTCCTCGTCGGATTGGTAGGTGATGAGGTTGATGACGGGGCCAAAGGTCTCCTCGTCAAACACGCGCATCCCAGGCTTGACGCCGGACAGCACGGTAGGCTTGTAGAACAGGCCATCAAACGTGCCCCCGGCTTCCAGCTTGGCGCCGGCCTTCACACTGTCTTGCACGATGGCGTGCACGCGGTCGCGCTGCTTGGCGTCGATCAGCGGGCCTAGGGCGACCTGGCCACTGGCGCCATCGCCCACCGGCAGGTGCGTGGCCTTGGCCACCAGGCGCTGCATCAGCGGCGCGGCAATGCTTGCGTGCACCAGAACGCGGTTGGAAGCCATGCAGATCTGGCCCTGGTGCAGGTATGCGCCCCAGGCGGCGTTGCTGGCGGCCACGTCCAGATCGGCGTCGTCCAGGATGATCAGGTTGTTGGCGCCGCCCAGTTCCAGCGACACCTTCTTGAGGTGCCTGCCGGCCAGTTCGCCAATGCGCCGGCCCACGGCGGGCGAACCGGTGAAGGCAATCATCGGCACCAGCGGATCGATCACCAGTGCTTCACCGGCTTCGGCATCGCCGGGCAAGACTTGCAGCAGGTCCTTGGGCAGGCCGGCCTCGGCAAAGATGCGGGCAATCATCAGGCCACCGGTCACCGGAGTGCGGGTATCGGGTTTGATGATGACGGCATTGCCGGCAGCCAGGGCCGGGGCCACGGCGCGGATGGTCAGGATCAACGGAAAGTTGAATGGCGAGATGACACCCACCACGCCATGCGGTACACGCCGGGCGATGCTCATGCGCCCCGGCACGCTGGGCAGCACCTGGCCCTGCGGCTGCAATGGCATGGCAGCCGCCAGGTGGCATATGGTGATGGCCTCGCGGATTTCGTGTTGGCCCTTGGGCAGGATGCCACCGGTCTCCCGCGTGGCGTACAAGGCCAACTCGTCGAAGTGCTGCTGGAACAGTGCGCCAGCGCGGCGCAGGATATCGGCCTTGTCGCGCGGGGGCACGGCCACCCAGGCCTTTTGCGCTGCGGCGGCGGCGCGCGTGGCATGGGCCACATCGGCCGCGTTGGCAATGCCCACGGTGCACAGCACCTGCCCGGTGGCGGGCTCGATCACGTCACGTGTGCCGCCATGCAAGGCAGGCTGCGTCGGTGTGGAGAAATTCAGAAATGCTTTGGTGTCGGGTGCGCCCATTTGCTGTTGTCCTTTCGCTGGTTTGATCTGTTCGTCACATGGGTGTGATGTGCCTATCTTTTGCAAGCCGTGTACCAAGCGCGCCCAAAGGCCGGGCATTGCTGCGCTGCACCGTGTGTTTCTTCGCTGCGAAATTAGGGACATACCCTAGGCCGGTTTGCTGCGCTGCAATGCGGTCCGCACCCAGGAATTCCCTTAACCAATTGGTGAAAAACCTGAATTACATTTGCGCCACAGATCAAAAACGGAGACTTCATGCCCGCATCCCCCCGCATTTCCCTGGCCGATGTGGCCCGCGCCAGCGGCACCGCGCTGGGTAACTTCGACTCCGCATCCGTGGCACGGGCGCTGGGTGGCTTTGCCGGCACCGGCCTGGGCGGCGATGCGCACCCCACGGTGGCCGACATCAGCGAGTGCCTTTTTTTCTCGCCCGGTGACGGTCGCATCTGGCTGCAGGACCAGCGCATGGTGCTGCTGCACACCGAGGCCCTGGGCTCCCTGCGGCGCGAGATGATCGACACCCTGGGCCAGGAGCAGGCCCGCGGCCTGTTCACCCGCGCCGGCTATGTCAGCGGTGCCCGCGATGCGCAACTGGTTCGCAAGCAGTGGCCCGATGCCGACCCGCTGGCCGCCGCCATTGCCGGCACACGGCTGCACGCGCTGGAGGGGGTGGTAAAGGTGGAACTGGTGCAAGCCTCCTACGACGCCGACACCGGCAACTACGTCGGCGAATTTTTGTGGCACAACGCCAGCGAGGACGACGAACACATCGCCGCCTACGGCATTGGCGGTTCACCGGCCTGCTGGATGCAGGTGGGCTATGCCACCGGCTATGTCAGCACGCTGTTGGGCCACCTCGTGGTGTTCCGCGAAACCCAATGCCGCTCCATGGGCGACCCGCATTGCCGCGTGATCGGCAAATCGGCCGAGCTATGGGACGGCGTGGAAGAGGACATGCGCTACCTCAATGCCCGCGAGTTTGTCGACACTGCGGCCTATGCCCGCCCGGCCCCGCGCGCTGCCGATTTGCCGCAGGCCGATGCGCAGCAGGCCGGCGAGGCCATGGTGGGCGCGTCCTCCGCGTTCAACGCCGCCTGCCACCAGTTGAGCCGCGTGGCGCGCACCTCGGCCACCGTACTCTTCACCGGCGAGTCCGGCGTGGGCAAGGAAAAATTTGCCAGCATGCTGCACAAGATCAGCCCACGCAAGGACCAGCCCTTTGTCGCGGTGAACTGCGCGGCGATTCCCGACACGCTGATCGAATCCGAACTGTTTGGCGTGGAGCGCGGCGCCTACACCGGGGCCAGCCAATCACGCCCGGGGCGCTTTGAGCGGGCTAATGGCGGCACGCTTTTTCTGGACGAGATTGGCACGTTGAGCTTTGTCGCCCAGGGCAAGCTGCTGCGTGCGCTGCAAGAGGGCGAGATCGAACGCGTGGGCGGCACGCGCAGCATCGCGGTGGACGTGCGCGTGGTGGCCGCCACGAACGAAGCGCTGCGCCAGGCTGTGCGCGACGGCACGTTCCGCGAGGATTTGTTCTTCCGCCTCAACGTGTTCCCCATCCACCTGCCGCCGCTGCGCGAGCGGCGCGACGACATTCCCTTGCTGATGAACCACTTTCTGACCCACTACCGGCGCAAGCACGGTTGCCAGGTGGGCGGCTTCTCGCAGGCTGCCGTGCGGGCCTTGTTGAACTATGACTTTCCCGGCAACATCCGCGAGCTGCAGAACCTGATCGAGCGCGCCGTGATCATGGCCGATGCCAACGGGCTGATCGACCTGCACCACCTGTTTACCAGCGGCGAGACCCTGGCGGCGGATGTCATGACGCTGCGGTTGCAGGGGGACTCGGGGACCTTGAATTTGACTGCCCCCCCGCTGGAGCAGACCGGCATGAGGGCCAGCCTGGAGCCGACAAGCGCGACGGCGGCGCCAACTTCGCTGGCACAGATGGAGCGTGACACGCTGGAGCGCGCCATCTCCGCCAGCAAGGGCAATCTGTCCGCCGCCGCGCGACTGCTGCACACGACGCGGGCCAAGCTGGCCTTTCGGGCGAAGAAGCACGGGTTGGTGTGAGGCTGGGGGGGCGTCTCGGCAATGGTTCCCGCTTCGTCGCAATGCTAGGAGAAGCGCCAACAGCCAAGCGTTCTGAAGAACTTTTGGCCTGTAGCCCTCGTGTTCATTGCCTATTAAGCTATATTATTAATAGCACTCTCTCTGCATCTCTCACAACGCCTCGTGCCGAGGCGGCGGCACATAGGCCACACGGGCATCGCGCACCCGCTGGTGGTTTTGCTCGGCCCACTGCAACAAGTTGTGCATAGGCTTTAGAAACGACTGGCCCAAAGGCGTCAAGGTGTAGTCCACCCGGGGCGGCACCGTGGCATGGGCGGTGCGCAGCACCAAGCCGTCTTGCTCCAGGCGGCGCAGGGTTTGCGACAGCATGCGCTGCGAAATATCACCAATGGTGTTTTTCAACACACTGAAACGCAGGGTTTGGTGGTCGCTCAGCGTGAACAGCACCAGCATGCTCCAGCGGTCGCCCATGCGCTCCAGCACGTCCCGGATCGGGCAGCGCTCGGCCCAATCGACTTTTGATTTGTGTACTGCCATGGGTGTCCTTTGCTACGGGGTGATGGTTACTGCGAGGGAACCAAGTGACTTTCAGAACCCTTCTTGTTTTTCATTCACCGGTCCGTACCATACCATTAGCAACGAACAAAGTGAATATTAGTATTAAAAGAATACCAAATCACCGGCGCTGCGAATTTCGTTCCATTTCCACCCAAGAGGACAAATCCATGACTTCCACCCTGCTCGTCACCGGCGCATCCGGCCACCTGGGCCAACGCGTGATCCACCACCTGCTGGAAACGCTGAAAGTGGCGCCCCAGCGCATCATCGCCAACACGCGCAAGCCAGAAACACTCAAAGACCTGGCTGCCAAGGGCGTTACCGTGCGCGCCGCTGACTTTGAGGACGCGGCCTCGCTGCGCAGCGCCTTTGCCGGCGCGGATCGCCTGCTGCTGATCAGCACCGACGCGCTGGACCGCCCGGGCCGCCGCCTGGAACAACACCAGGCAGCCATTGCCGCGGCCGAGCAAGCGGGTGTGGCGCATGTGGTCTACACCTCCATGCCCTTGCCCGAGAACTCGCAACTGCTGATTGCCCCCGACCACGCCGGCACCGAGCAGGCGCTAACCAACAGCGTGCTCCAGGGCTGGACCGTGTTGCGCAACCACTGGTATTTCGAGAACCTGTTCATGTCGTTGCCCTCGGCCTTGGCAAGCGGCCAGTGGCACAGCGCGGCCGAGCAAGGCCGGGTGGCCTACATCGCCCGCGACGACCTGGCACGCGCCGCCGCCACAGCCTTGGCCAGCGATGCCACCGGCAAGACCACCTACACCCTGAGCGGCGCCGAGGCTTTCACCACCGAGCAGATTGCCCAACTGGTGTCGCAAGCGACAAACAAGCCGCTGCAGGTGGTGCATGTGCCGTTGGCGGGATTGATTCAGGGCATGGTGGGTGTGGGCCTACCCGAGCCACTAGCCGCCGTGTTTGCGTCCTTCGACACCAATACGGCTGCGGGCCGCGTGGCCGATGTCACTGGGGACTTCCAGGAGTTGACCGGTGTGGCGCCACAACGGTTCGCGACATGGCTGAGCGCCAACGCGGCGGCATTGACCGGGCAGTAAACCGTCAAGCGGCTCCTGCGCGGTTTTGCCTCAAAGATCCAGCACCAGCCGCGCAGTTTTCGCCCGTGAACAGCAGGGTGTGAACTGGTCGTTGGCGGCCTGCTCCTCGGGGGTGAGGTACATGTCCTTGTGGTCGGGCACGCCGGACAACACGCGGGTCAGGCAGGTGCCGCACACGCCCTGCTCGCAGGATGTCAGCACCTCCACGCCAGCGGCAGACAGCGCCTGCGTAACGGTCTGGTCTTTCGCCACGGCAATGACCCGCCCGGAGCTGGCCAGTTGGACCTCAAAGCCGGCATCGCTGTCGGACTTGGCGACTTCCGCTCCAAAGAATTCGTAGTGCAACTGGTTCTCGGGCCAGCCTTTTTCGCGCGCCGTTTTGAGCACGGCATCCATGAAACCCTTGGGGCCGCAGACATACAGATGTACACCGGCCTGCGGGGCGGTCAGCAGCGCGACCATATCCAGTTTCTGCTCCGCGGCGCCGTCATCGAAGTGGAGCTGCACCCGGCTCGCGTAGCTGGACGCCGTGATGCGTTGCAGGAAGGCCGCGCGGTCGCGCGAACGCGTGCAATAGTGCATCGCAAAGTCCGCGTCGGTCATGGCCAGGCGCTCGGCCATGCACAGGATGGGCGTCACGCCAATGCCACCGGCCAGCAGCAGGCTGCGCCGCGCATCGTGCGCCAAGCCGAAATGGTTTTTGGGCGCGCTGATCTGCAGCATCTGACCTTCTTGCACCTGGTGGTGCATGGCTTCTGAGCCCCCGCGCGAGGCCGGGTCGCGCAGCACGCCAATCAGGTAGCGGTGGGTTTCCTTAGGGTCGTTGCACAGCGAATACTGGCGGGTCAGGCCACCCGGCAGATACACGTCCACGTGTGAGCCGGCGGAAAAGGACGGCAAGGGCGCGCCGTCCACAGCTACCAGTTCAAAGGTGCAAATGTCGGTGGCTTCCTGCGCCTTGCGCGCCACGCGGACCGATAGGATTGATGCACTGGACATGGTCAAGCCTTTGCCGCCGTCTGTTCCTGCGCCATCAGCCTGTCCAAAATCTTGCGCGACTGAATGCCGCCGGCATCAATATTGAGCATCAGCAAGGCGCGCCCGGGATGCGCCAGCAGGTTCTTCTGCTGCAGTTCCAGCATCGCCAGGTCTTCGCTGAAGATCTTGCCCTGGCCTTCGCGGATGGTAGCGGTGAGGGCCTTGTCGGTGGGGTTGAACTTGCGCGCCATGCCCCAGAAATAGTGGATGGAAGTCTCGGTTTCGGGGGTGATGAAGTCCACCACCACGCTGTAGGCCTTCTTGTCGTTCGGCGCGTCATAGCCGCCGTGGCCCATGTGCGCCACACCGACTTCAATCATCACATTGCTGGGCGGGGTGAAACGGCAAATTTGCCAGCGGTCCACCGGCACGTCATCGGCCAGGCTGTTGGCGCGCAAGGCCATTTGCCAGAAGGGCGGTGGCAGGATGCCGCTCATGAAACGGCTGGTGACCACCATGTCGCCCTCGACCGTGGTCTTGCACGGCGTCTCGTCAATTTCCTTCTGGCCGATGCTGGTGGAGTGCACATAGGTCTCGTGCGTCAAGTCCATCAGGTTGTCGATCATCAGCCGGTAG
>JAUSNJ010000056.1 GCA_030645355.1 Rhodoferax sp.
GCCGTGGAGGTAGAGGAGGTGGGTGGTGGTCATGGTTAGGTATCTGTATGTTCGCTCAAGTCATCGCCCCGCCGTGACCTTCTCAAACCGCGCGTGGTAATCCCCCCGCTCCGTCCCCATCCACCGGTCCCACCATGTAAACCACAGCCCATAGTTGCCCTGCGCGGTTTCATGGTGCAGATGGTGATGGGTCGTCGTGGTGAAGCGTCCGCCCAGCCAATGGCGGGCAAAACCGCGCGGCATGGTCTCAATGGACAGGTGCCCGTGGGCGTTGCGCACGATCTGGTGGATGGTGAAGGCCAGCAGCACCAGGCCGTGCAGCGGCGCCACCATCAGCGCCAGTGGTGTGACCAGACTGTTGACCAGGGCCTCGATGGGGTGGAAGGCATACGCCGCCCACGGCGACGGGTTGCGTGATCGGTGGTGCACGCCATGCACGCGGCGAAACAGCCAGCCGCTGTGCAGCAGGCGGTGCGTCCAATAGAAGTAGAAGTCGTGCCACAGCAGCATCGCCGGCAAGCTGAGCGCCAGCCACAGATAGCCATACTGGCCGGGCTTGAAGTAGATGACCATGTCGCCCCGCAGGATGGACGCAAACACCACCAAGCCCTGGGCTGAGAAGATGAACAAGGTTGAGAACGAATACGCCATCTCGCGCCGCACATCGGCGCTGGTGGGCCAGCCTGCAATTACTCTATGGGCCAGGCGTTTGTGCAGCCATTGGTGCACCACCAGCCACAGCAGCAGGGCGGCGACCAGGTAGTACAAACCTTCGCGCACGAAATTGGCGGCGAAAGCCTTGCCCAGCCATTGCCATGCGTGGGGATCGGTCCAGATGTTCATAGTGGCGGCATTATGCGTGGGCCGGCCCTCTTGCGCGTGAGTTGCATGACCCAGTTCACTTCCCATGTTGCTCCGCCATCGGGCGAAAAGGCTTGTTCCCAGCGCGCGCTGTTGGCGGTGATGTGCGACCAGGTGTAGCGCACGCGGATGGCTTGGCCCTTGTAGTCGTCGTTGGCCTCAAACACACCTACACCGTCCTGAAACTTGCCGACCACGGGCGGCGTCAGCGCACCGGTTGCCGCGTCAATGCCGCCGTCCCCGTTGTTGAGCCAGTAGATGCTCCAAAGTCCCGTCGTCGGATTGAAGACGCGAAGCGACATACCCACAAAACCGGGGCGCCAGCCTTGCGGAACAAAGTCATCGAAGTTGCCAATGTCTGCGGGCAGCTTCTGTGCGTGCTGTGTGGCGGCAAAGGTCTCCCATTCGTCGCTGCCGCTCAAGGCTTTTGGTAGCCTGCGGTTGTCCACATGCCAGTGGCCCATCAAGAAGTCGAAGTCTCGCGCGCCGTTGGCTGAGACGGTGGGCTTATTGGGGCTGGGTGCTGTTGCGGCATTGCTCGCAATGGCAGTCTGGCCAGCAAGCAAGATGGATGACAGCGCGACGGTGCGCGCCAGGGCTTCGGGTTTCATCGCAGGTCCATTTCAGAAGGAGGGATAGTGCCGCGGCCGGTGCCGCGCTGGTGCACTGTAGAAGCGATGTAGGGCGATATCCGTCCTATATCGAACGAGACCGGCACCGATGCACCGCGCCACATACTCTGTAAACAAAAGTAAGCGCCGTCAACTCCACCGGAAAACCCAGCGTTGTGGTTGCAAGCCCAGCGAATAAGTTGGGCCGCTCGATACGGTCGGAGCTTACGCGACTGTTGTGAATGAGTGAGTGCTAAACCATGTTGAATATCAAGTCCCTGATTGCCGCTACTGTTTTGTCCGGCGTCGCAGTTGCATCCTTTGCGCAAGCACCCGTTGCCGCTGCCAAGCCCGCACCTGCGCCCGCTGTAGCGGCAACCACAGCGCCTGCTGCTGCCATGCCCGCTGCTATGGCTACCGACACTGCCAAGACGGCAAAACCAACAGCCAAGAAAGTCAAGCACAGCCGCACTAACACAGCTGCTGCAAAGACTGCCGCCAAGCCAGCGGACGCTGCGACCAAGTAAGCTGATTCAAACTGTTGGTCGGTTTGGGGGCGCCAGGGAAACCTGGTGCCCTTTTTCGTTTCCGGGGTGATTTCGGCGGTGCGATACTGGGTACCAATCTCCAATAGTTCACGAGGAAACAACTGATGAAATCCAGAGCTGCTGTTGCTTTTGCCGCGGGCCAACCCCTTCAAATTGTCGAGATCGATGTGGCACCGCCCCAAGCTGGCGAGGTACTGGTGCGCATCACGCACACCGGCGTGTGCCACACCGATGCGTTCACGCTCAGTGGTGATGACCCTGAAGGCATTTTCCCCGCAGTGCTGGGGCACGAAGGTGGTGGCATCGTCGTGGAAGTGGGCGCCGGGGTGACCAGCTTGCAAGCCGGTGACCATGTGATTCCGCTCTACACCGCCGAATGCCGCGAGTGCAAGTTTTGCAAGTCCGGCAAGACCAATCTGTGCCAGAAGATTCGCGCCACCCAGGGCAAGGGGCTGATGCCCGATGGCACCACGCGTTTTTCTTACCAGGGCAAGCCCATCTACCACTACATGGGCACCAGCACCTTCAGCGAATACACGGTGGTGCCAGAAATTGCGCTGGCCAAGATCAACCCCGAGGCGCCGCTGGAAAAGGTGTGCCTGCTGGGCTGTGGCGTGACCACCGGTATTGGCGCCGTGCACAACACCGCCAAGGTCATGGAGGGCGACACCGTGGCGGTGTTTGGCCTGGGCGGCATCGGGCTGGCGGTGATCCAGGGCGCGCGGCAGGCCAAGGCGGGGCGCATCATCGGCATTGACACCAACCCGGACAAATTCGGTCTGGCCAAGGTCATGGGGGCGACCGATTGCATCAATCCCAAGGACTTCGACAAGCCCATTCAGGATGTCATCGTGGAGATGACCGATGGCGGTGTCGACTTCAGTTTTGAATGCATTGGCAATGTGCACGTGATGCGTGCCGCCCTGGAGTGCTGCCACAAGGGTTGGGGCGAGAGCATCATCATTGGCGTGGCGGGCGCGGGGCAAGAAATTTCCACACGCCCCTTCCAGTTGGTGACTGGGCGAGTCTGGCGCGGCAGCGCCTTTGGTGGCGTGCGCGGACGCACGCAATTGCCCGGCATGGTGGAAGACGCCATGCGCGGCGACATTCAACTCGACCCCTTCATCACGCACACCATGCCGCTGGAGCGCATCAACGAAGCCTTTGACCTGATGCACGCAGGCAAGTCCATTCGCACTGTGATTCACTTCTGACAACGGGGCATGTCCATGGAACGCGTTGAACTGCATGCCTGCTTTGGCGGGAAACAGGAAGTCTGGTCCCATGCATCGGCCGCGCTGGGTTGCCAGATGCGCTTCGCCATCTACCTGCCACCGCAGGCACAAGCGGGGACGTGCCCGGTGCTGTATTGGCTCTCGGGCCTGACGTGCACCGAACAAAACTTTGTCACCAAGGCCGGGGCCCAGCGCTATGCGGCTGAACACGGCCTGATTCTGGTGGTGCCCGACACCAGCCCACGCGGCGAGGGGGTTGCAGACGATGCCAAGAGCTACGACCTGGGCCAAGGCGCAGGCTTCTACGTCAACGCCACGCAAGCGCAATGGGCCGCGCACTACCGCATGCATGACTACGTGGTGCAGGAGTTGCCCGATCTGGTGGAAGCGCATTTCCCCGCCAACGGTGCGCGCTCCATCAGCGGCCATTCGATGGGCGGGCACGGCGCGCTGGTTTGTGCGCTAAGAAACCCGGGTCGCTACCGCAGCGTATCCGCGTTCTCACCCATCGTGGCGCCGAGCCAGGTGCCGTGGGGCGAGAAGGCTCTGGGCGCCTATCTGGGGCCAGACCGTTCAGCCTGGCAAGCGTGGGATGCATGCGCGCTGGTGCACACGGCAACCGAGCGCCTACCTCTGCTGATTGATCAGGGCGAGGCAGACGAATTTCTGTCCGTGCAACTGAAGCCCCATTTGCTGAGCCAGGCCTGTGCTGCGGCGGGGCATCCGCTGCAGCTGCGCATGCGCCCCGGTTACGACCACAGCTATTACTTTGTTGCCAGCTTCATCCACGAACACATTGCGCACCATGCGCGGGCGCTGCACGCACCATGACCCAATGCATTCTGATCACCGGCTGTTCCAGCGGCATAGGCGCCGCGCTGGCGCGCGAGTTTCACCAGCGTGGCCACACTGTCTATGCCACGGCGCGGCGATTGGAGAGTCTGGCAAGCCTGCAGCAGGCGGGCCTGCGCACGCTGGCGCTGGACGTGAACGACGATGCCAGTATTGCCGCAGCTTTTGCGGTGGTGCAGGGCGAGCAGGGCCGTCTGGATATGCTGGTCAACAACGCCGGTTTTTCGCAGGTGGGTGCAGTGCTCGATTTGACGCGCGACGATTTGCGCCGCCAGTATGAAACCAATGTGATTGCCCCCATGGCCGTGACCCGCGCCGCCTTGCCCTTGCTGCGCGCTGCCGCCAAGGGTGGTTCCGACCGGACGACAGGGCCGGTCATTGCGAATATTGGCAGCATTGTGGGGCTCTTCACCACGCCGTTTGCAGGGGCCTATTGCTCCAGCAAGGCCGCGTTGCATGCCCTGAGCGACGCCTTGCGCATGGAGGTGGCACCGTTTGGCATCCAGGTGGTCACGGTGCAGCCGGGCGGAGTGCAGTCCAGCTTTGGCGCGCATGCCGAAGCGGCCATTCAGTTGCCGGTGGATTCGCTGTACCGCGGGGTCGAAAAAGGCATCCATGCACGCGCGCAAGCCGGGCAGGTGGGCGCCACGGCGGCCGAGGTTTTTGTCATCCCGGTGGTGGACGCTCTGTTGCAGGATTCGCCACCTGTGCGGGTGCGCGGTGGCAAGGGGAGCACGCTGTTTCCCCTGCTCAAGCTGCTGCTGCCGTCCCAGCGCTTTGACGCGATCTTGTCACGCAAGTTTGGTCTGAGTGATTGGAAGCCGGGAGGGCGGTGAGATTCAAGCGCCCGTTGCGTTCACATCAGCATTGCTGCGAATACGACATACCATCAGCGGCGTCGTAAATCCTTAATCCACGCTATTACGCCACTGCGTTTGGCGACTGGAAGTTCGGGCGTTGGTTGGTCAAGTTTTCGGCGGAATTCCATCTTTCCTGTAGAAGCTATGTGATAGCAATCGCAGTAGCGCACATCGCTGCAGATAAAGGGTTCGCTCCGTGGGTAGAACGTACGCTCCTTCGCATTGCCGGAATTTCTTAGCTCGTCGATGTTCGGGCAAGCTTCAATCTTTCCGTCATTCCAGACTCGAAAATAAGATTGCCCCGCAGGGCATGAAACATGGTCAAACTCCTTCAAGACTGACTCGAAGTTACCGCGGCGGGTACTTTGGATGACTTGACCGAAACGGTCGTGCAAAAGCGAAATAACCTCCTCATCCGCCGGGGCGAGGGGGATGTTCACGTCATTGATCAGAACAAGCTTCTTCCCGCACTTGGCAAAAACGTTGTCCTGGTACCAAGTCAGCGCATCTTCCCAAAGTGCGCGTTCGGGTGGCGAAAGAACGATATTGACAAAAAAATCCTCGCTGTCAGCCATGCTCAGCATGGTCAGAGCGTTCCGCTTCCAAACATCCAGCGCCTTGTGCTCAAGCAATTGCCGATAGTGAAACGTCAGATTGATGTGACGAATCTTGGCGAGCTGTTGCGGGCTCAAACTGTCGAAGCAATGAATGACGACACCGTTGACGTCCAAGGCAACACCAATGTCGTCATGTTCCAGCAACTTTGCTAGCAGACGGTCGCTCTTTCGATAGCCCGCAAAGAAATCGCCTTTGCCCGAAAAAATGAAGAACTTTTTCCCAGCAATGCTTTCATGCACAAAGCGCAGGTCTTCGTAGGTGAGCGATGGGTTGTGCTTCACCACCGGTGTAATGACGCAGTAACTGCAATCGAGATTGCAATGGCCCGATGACGACACGAACACAATGGTTTCGTCCTTGGCGAACTTGATCCGCATCTCGTCTTCGGGAAGTTCGACGAATACCGTAGAAGAATTTTGCATACTATTTTTTTATCATTCCCTTTTAGGTTGCATCAGGCGATGCAACTGGATAGACAGAATTGGTGACATGCCCCGCAAGATCACTACTCTCTCATAACCGCTTTTTTTAATCTTATCGCATTCAATGCGCACTTTGGCTGCTCGAGAATCGGAAGATTTGTCACTAGAAGTTGCACACGTCAAGACCATCACCCCGCGGCATGGGCTTGCGGTTGTGAATGAAATAGGCCTCTAGCCCTCGTAAAATAGTCGTATGTAGCTATCGTAACTATAGCAATGACGCTCCGTTGGCCACGTCTCAACTTCCTGGCCCGGTAACCGGAGTAGGCCAACAGTTCCCCGCCATCCACGCTGACCACGTGCACGGTCTCTCCGCCCTTTGCCAATGGCCGCCCAGGCGCCTTCGGCAAAGACCATCGCCATGAAGCGGCTCAGATCATTGACGCTGGTATTAAGGCCACCGGCGGGCACGTCCCGCAAAGGAACCTCTGGCACCGCTTCATTCTTGCGGTAGCCTTGGGACATCTGTGCCGAAGCCGCAGGCCCGGTATCAAACGACGTGTGGGACATGCCCATAGGCAACAACACTGATTGGCGCATGTACTGTGCGAATGGGGCCGTGCTCTGCGTCTCCACAATCCTGCCCACGAGCGAGATGCCGAAGTTGGAGTAGGAGAAGCGTTGATCCGGCGCATAGGCCACGTAGTCGTCGGACATTTGCTGCTTCAACTCGGCGAAGGGGCGGGGTTCGGGGTTTTGAAATCCCTTGAACCGGTCGCGTGGCAGGCCGCTATGGTGGGTCATCAGTTGGCGCGCCGTGATGGCCGCTTGTGGCTGGTGCGTCTTGGGGGCAAAGCCCGGCAGGTATTTTTGCAGCGGCTGGTCTATGTCGATACGGCACTGTTGAGGCGCGTGGGGGCTCCGGCAGCAAGGCACAGGGTAAAGGGTAGTAGTTTCACGGGGAGAAGCGGGGAACGGAAAACGCGACTCTATAGGCCAAAACGGGACGCTGGCATGGTCTCGCGAACGGGTCGGCCGAGCACACCATTGTGCGCAGGGCAAAGTCTTAGGTGGGCATCTGCGCAGAGCAATTCCAGCACTGCTGAAAGCCGCCCTCCACCAACTCTCCGCAGGCGCACAGCCAACGCTGTTGGGGCATGTGTTGCAGGTGGTGCAACACCTGCTCGGCATGCGGTGCATGGTGGTCGTGTTCGATCCACACCTCGGGCAGGCATTGATCCGGAGGCAATTCCCCCGCAGCGCTGCTGAGATACTGACGCTGCACACTGGCTGCGATGCCTTCGGCCTTCAGCGCATCGACCCAAAGCGTGGCGATGAAACTATTGGGGGCTTGGGCAATGCGCTGCATGGTCGCAGCATAGCGGGTATCTCGGCTACGCTGTGGGGCATGCAGTGCGATACTTTGCGCAAACCCCTCCATTGAACCCCATGCTGGACATTGCACGCATCAAGGCCATCACGCTCGACCTGGACGACACGCTGTGGCCCATCTGGCCCACTATTCAGCGGGCCGAGCAAGCGCTGGTCGATTGGCTGGCGCAGCGCGCACCGGGCGCCGCGGCAGTGTTTGCCGACCCACAGGCGCGCCTGGCCGTGCGCGAGCATGTTGTCCAGACCCGCCCCGACATGGGCCATGACCTGAGTGCCATCCGCCGTGAATCAATTCGCACGGCCCTGCAACGGTCCAATGAAGACACGTCGCTGGCGGAACCTGCCTTCGAGGTTTTCTTCGCGGAGCGTATGCGGGTGGACCTGTTTGACGATGTGCTGCCAGCATTGGCGGCCTTGTCAGCGCGCTTCCCGATCGTCGCGGTATCCAATGGCAATGCCCATGTCGGACGGGTTGGGCTGGGGCAGTTCTTTGTCGATAGCGTCAGCGCCAGTGCGTTTGGTGTGGCCAAGCCGGATGTACGCATCTTCCATGCGGCGGCTGGGCTGGCGGGCGTGGGCGCTGCCGAGGTGTTGCACGTCGGCGATGACGCCGCTTTGGACATACTAGGAGCCCTGGGTGCCGGTATGCAGACGGTGTGGGTGAACCGCGAACAGCATGTGTGGCGGCACACGGAGCAGCCGCACCACAGTGTTGCCAGCTTGACGGAGTTGGTGGTATTGCTGGCCTAGCACCTTACGGTTAATCTTCTGGCTTGGTGCAACTCGCGAGAAGGATGGCAAATGATTGAAAGCCCACGCGCGGTTCGCGTACGCGTGACCAACCTTGATATTGCACGCCAATGGTATTGCCAGGCACTGGAATGCGACCCGAGCTACGACGACGAACACGGCGTGACATTTGTTGTGGGTGGTTGTTTGCTCACCTTGAGCCTGGGTGACGCGTCTGGCCCGCCAGGTACCACCGTGTATTGGGGTGTGGACGACCTTGCAGGGGAGTACCAACGGTTGTGTGCGATGGGTCAGCATGGCGGGCAAAACCTGCCAATGCTGGACGCAAACCCCAGGACGGCAGAAGTATTGGACCCCTTTGGAAATGTATTCGGGCTGTTTGCAAACGATGAAAAAGGGGAGCGCAAGGCACGCAATCAGCGGGTGGCACAGAAACTCGCACTGCAAAATGTGCGAGAAACCCTGGACCAGATACAACACAAGGAAGCCGAAGAGAAGAGGCTGGGCCGAATCATCGGCTGGTTCGCAGCCATCGCCCTGGTGCTGTTGGTACTGGTGGTCTGGGGAGTGGTGGCCAAGCGTGCACCGCAGCCGGGGACATTGCTAATACCCTTGTCCAGTACGATGGCCAATTAGCAAAAAAAAAGGACCCGCTTACGCAAGTCCGTTTCTGTATAGGGCTTGAAACCCGTTACTTCATGTCCACGCCATAGAAGGTGTGGCGGCCAAAGGGGCTGAGTTTGAAGTCAACCACTTCCTTGCGCACCGGCATCAGCTGCACGGCGTGGGCAATGGTGAACCAGGGTGCCTGTTCCTTGAAGATGACCTGGGCCTTTTCGTAGAGTTTGGTGCGCTCGGCGGGGTTGGACACCACCTTGGCTTTTTGCACGAGTTCTTCAAAAGGCTGGAAGCAGAACTTGGCGACGTTGGAGCCATTGGTCTTGGCAGACTCGCAGCCCAGCAAGGTGTTCAGGAAATTATCGGGGTCTCCGTTGTCGCCGGTCCAGCCCATCATGCCCAACTGGTGTTCACCGGCTTGCATGCGCTTGCGGTACTCGCCCCATTCAAAGCTCTTGATCTCGGCCTTGACGCCGATCTTGGCCAGGTCGGCCTGCATCAGCTCGGCAATGCGCTTGGCATTGGGGTTGTAGGGGCGCTGTACCGGCATGGCCCACAGGTCGGTGGTAAAGCCGTTGGGGTAGCCTGCGGCGGCCAGTGCCTTCTTGGCAGCTGCCGGGTCATAGGCGTCGTCCTTGATGGCCTTGTTGTAAGACCATTGTGTCGGCGGGATCGGATTGGTGGCCGGAATGCCCGTGCTCAGGTAGACCGCGGCCACAATGGCCTTTTTGTCGATGGCCATGTTCAGGGCTTTGCGCACCCGCACGTCGTCAAACGGCTTCTTCGTGGTGTTGTAGGCCAGGTAGCCCACATTCAGCCCAGGCTGCTCCAGAACCTGCACATTGGCATCCTTGCGGATAGCGTCCAGGTCGGCCGGGTTGGGGTAGGGCATGGCATGGCACTCGCCCTTTTGCAGCTTGGCCCAGCGCACCGACGCGTCAGGCGTGATGGAAAAAATCAGGTCGTCAATTTTTGCCTTGCCGCCCCAGTATTCGGGGAAAGCCTTGTAGCGGATGATGGCGTCCTTCTGGTACTGCACCAGCATGAAGGGACCGGTACCGAGTGGTTCCTGATCGATCTTCTCGGGTGTGCCGGCCTTCAGCATTGCGATGGCGTATTCCTTGGACTGGATGCCCGCGTATTCCATGGCCAGGTTGGACAGGAACGGTGCTTCTGGCTTGTTCAGCGTGATCTTGACGGTGTACTCGTCGACCTTGTCCACCGTCTTCAGCAGTTTGGGCATGCCCATGTCGTTGAAGTAGGAGTGGTTGGAGCTGGTGACCTTGAAGTAGGGATCGGCCTCTTTCCACTGGCGCTCGATGGCGAACAGGAAGTCGTCGGCATTGAAGTCACGCGTGGGCTTGAAGTTTTTGTTGGAGTGCCATTTCACACCCTTGCGCAGGTGGAAGGTATATTCCAGACCGTCCTTGGACACGGTCCATTTTTCGGCCAGGCCTGGAACCACGTTGGTGCCGCCACGCTCGAAGTCAACGATGCGGCCATAGATCTGGCTATTGGCGTCAAACGATGTGCCCGTGGTGTTGATGCCGGGGTAGAAGTTCTCGGGGCTGCCTTCGGAGCAATAGACCAGGGTCTTGGCTGCAACCGGCGTCAATGCCAACAAGGCTGGCAGTGCCACTGCGCACAGCACAGCCAATTTGGAGGGGCGCAGTTTGCGGCCCGATAGAGAAATCGTCATCAGGAAAACTCCGTTAAAAAAAACCCATGTTACGCGAGTCAACAGGGTGCCCGCATTGGGGTTCTCACCGGGTTGTGGTTGACTCCGCGAGGCGGAGTGCCTCGAAGCAGGCGACAGCGCGCCCCAGCAATTCCTGCAGTGCAGGGCGCTCGCGACGACACTGCTCCGTGGCATGCGGACAGCGTGTGGAAAACACACAGCCCTGCGGCGGGTGCAGGGGGGAGGGCAGCTCCCCCTTGAGCACGGTGCGCTGGTGTGGCGAACCACTGCCGGCCAGTCCCGGTGTGGAGCCCAGCAGTGCCTGTGTGTAAGGGTGCAGGGGTCGGTTGAAGATGGCATTTTTTTCGCCATGTTCGACCGTATGACCCAGGTACATGACCAGGACATCGTGCGCGATATGGCGCACCACGCCCAGGTCGTGCGAGATGAACAGATAGGCCAGTCCCAGGTCGCGCTGCAAATCGGCCAGCAGGTTCAATACCTGGGCCTGAATGGAAACGTCCAGCGCGGATACGGGTTCATCAGCCACCACCAGCGAGGGTTTTAGCATCAGCGCCCGCGCAATGGCAATGCGCTGGCGCTGGCCGCCCGAGAACATGTGGGGGTAGCGGTCGTAGTGCTCGGGGCGCAGGCCGACAAGTGCCAGCATGGCGCGGGCTTTTTCTGCGCGGTCGGCGGGGTTTAGCCGCGTGTTGATCTCCAGCGGCGCTTCCAGTATCTGGCCGATGCGCTTGCGTGGATTCAGCGAGCCATAGGGGTTCTGGAACACCAGCTGTACCTTCTGGCGCAAGGCGTGTTTGTCGTGCGCCGAGGCACTCACCACATCCATGCCGCCCAACTGCAGCGTACCGCTGGTGGGCTGCTCTATCAGGGTCACCATGCGCGCCAGCGTGGACTTGCCGCAGCCGGATTCACCCACGATGGCCAGCGTCTTGCCCGCCTGCACGCTAAACGAGACGCCACCGACGGCCTGCAGAAGATCGGGTTTGTGGAACAGGCCCTTGCTGATGGCGTAGACGCGGCGCAGGTCCTTGGCAACGACAACCGGCGTGCCTTCCTGGCGATGTGCGGTGCTCATGCAGTCACCTCCGGGTGCTTGGGCGCAAGGGTGTTGCGATCGGCATCACCCATGGGAAAGTGGCAGCGCACAGCGCCATCCATCCATTCACGCAATGGGGGGCGGGTCTGGCACAGGCCATCATTGGCGTGCCTGCACCGCGGTGAGAACAGGCAGCCCTTGGGGCGGTCGTACAAACCAGGCACCATGCCCGGGATGGTGGCCAGGCGGGAGTGGCCGTCGTTGCGCTCGGGCAGGGCGGCCATCAGCGCTTCGGTGTAGGGGTGCTGGGGGGCAGTGAACAGGGTGTCGGAGCCGCGCTGTTCCATGATCTGGCCGGCATACATCACGGCCACGCGCTGCGCCATTTCACTGACCACGCCCATGTTGTGGGTGATCAGCACCAGGGCCATGCCGCGGTCTTTTTGCAGGCTGCGCAGCAGGTCGAGAATCTGCGCCTGAATGGTCACGTCCAAAGCGGTGGTGGGTTCGTCCGCAATCAGCAGTTTCGGGTTGCAGGCGATGGCCATGGCGATCATCACGCGCTGGCTCATGCCACCGGAGAGCTGGTGCGGGTAGACACCCAGACGGCTCTCGGGCGCGGGAATGCCGACCTGCTCCAGCAGTTCGATGGAGCGCTTGCGCGCGGCCGTCCGATCCATCCCCATATGCAGCTTGAGCGTCTCGGCCAGCTGGAAGCCCACGGTGAAGCAGGGGTTCAGGCTGGTGGTGGGGTCCTGAAAAATCATGGACAGGTCTTTGCCGGTCAGTCGGCGGCGCTCGCGCTCCGACAGTGCCAGCAGATCGTGGCCGTCAAAGCGCAGCGTGTCGGCCTTGACGCGGCCGGGGTAGGCCACCAGGCCCAACAGGGCCATCATGGTGACACTTTTGCCGGAGCCGGATTCACCGACGATGCCCAGCACGTCGCCGGTGTCGAGCGACAGGCTGACGCCATCCACCGCATACATGACGCCGTTGTGCGACGGGAATTCAACCGACAGGTTTTCTATTTCAAGCAAGGCCATGGTGTGCTGTCGTGGGGTTAGCTATTGATTTAGCGTTTCAGCTTGGGGTCCAGCGCGTCGCGCAGGCCGTCGCCCAGCAGGTTGAATGCCAATACGGTGACCAGAATGGCCAGCCCGGGGAAGGTCACGACCCACCAGGCGCGCAGCACGAACTCGCGCGCGTCGGCGAGCATGGTGCCCCACTCGGGCGAGGGTGGCTGTGCGCCCAGGCCCAAAAAGCCTAAGGCGGCAGCATCCAGGATGGCGGTGGAGATTCCCAGCGAGGCTTGCACGATGAGCGGCGCGGTGCAGTTGGGCAGCACTTCGCTGAACATGATGCGCCAGTGTCCGGCGCCACCCATGCGGGCCGCGGTCACGTAGTCGCGGGATGTCTCGGAAATGACCGCAGCCCGGGTGATGCGCACGTAATGGGGCAGCACCACAATGGCCACGGCTAGCATGGCATTCATCAGGCCCGGGCCCAGGATGGCAACGATCACGATGGCCAGTAACAGGCTGGGCAAGGTCAGGATGATGTCCATGATGCGCATGACGGCAATCTCGAACACGCCACGAAAATAACCGGCCAACAGCCCCAGTGTGGTACCAACCAGCACCGAGATCGCGACCACGGCGATGCCAATCGACAAGGACAGGCGCGCACCGTGAATGAGACGCGAAAGAATGTCGCGACCAATGGCGTCGGTGCCCAACAAGTGGGCCGAAGACCCGCCGGCCTGCCACGCAGGCGGCACCAGGAAAACGGTGTTGTCCGTCAGATCGGGGTTGTAGGGCGCCACCACATTGGCAAATGCGGCCAGCAGGAGCACGGTCGCCACAATCACCAAGCCACCCAATGCACCACGGTTGGCGCTGAAGTAGCGCCAGAAGTCTTTGAACGGATGCAGGGGGGCGGCCTGTGCCGTTGATTCAGGCGGCATCGCCACAGCGGGTGTCGTCGTCATTTTTGGTGCCTGATGCGGGGGTTGATGATTCCGTAGGCCACGTCCACCAGCAGATTGACGGCCATGACCACAGCGCCGAGCAGCAGCATGCCGCCTTGCAACACCGGGTAGTCGCGTCGGCTGATGGCCTCGATCAGCCACTTGCCAACGCCGGGCCAGGAAAAAATGGTCTCGGTCAGAATGGCCCCTGTGAACAGCACGCCGACCTGCAGGCCAATGACCGTGATGACGGGGATCAGCGCATTGCGCAATGCGTGCACCGCGACGATGCTGAAGCTGGAGAGACCCTTGGCACGCGCGGTGCGGATGTAGTCCTCACCCAGCACTTCGAGCATGGCAGAGCGGGTCATACGGGCAATGACTGCCAACGGGTTGGTGCCCAACACAATGGTCGGGAGAATCAGGTGCGACGCGGCGGACCAGAACGCATCGGTGTCGTGGGCCAGCAAGGTGTCAATCAGCAGGAAGCCAGTCACGGGCTCGATGAAATACTGCACGGCAATGCGGCCGGACACAGGCGTCAGGTCCAGCTGCACCGAGAACAGCAGAATCAGCAACAGGCCCCACCAGAAGATCGGCATGGAGTAGCCGGTGAGTGAAACGCCCATCACCCCATGGTCGAGTATCGAGTTGCGCTTGACCGCCGCGATGATGCCGGCCGGAATGCCGATCAACAGTGCAAAAAGAATGGCGCACAGCGCCAGCTCGATCGTTGCCGGGAATAGTGCCGCGAACTCGCTCATGACCTTCGTTTGCGTGATGACAGATTTCCCAAGATCGCCTTGCAAGACCTTGGCGATATAGATGCCGTACTGCACGATGACGGGTCGGTCCAGGCCATACTCTTTGAGCAAAGCAGCATGGCGTTCGGCGTCGATGCCGCGTTCACCGGCCAGGGTTTCAATAGGGTCGCCTGGTACCAGGCGAATCAGGAAGAACGCCACCAGTGTCATGCCGAAAAATGTCGGAATGATCAGGCTCAAGCGCGTGAACAGAAAGCGCAGCATGTATGGGTGTGATGGAGTTGTATAGACAAATAGGATGCACGGGTGCCGAATTCTACCAACGCAAAAGACACAAAAAAAAGGCCGAACAGGTCGGCCTTTTTTTGGGTTGGCGCAAGGGCCAATTATTTGAGGTGCTTGCCGATCAAGCCAGCCATCTCGAACATGGACACTTGCATCTTGCCGAAGATTTCCTTCAGCTTGGCGTCCGCGTTGATCATGCGCTTGTTGACTGCGTCTTGCAGCTTGTTCTTCTTGATGTAAGCCCACAGCTTGCTCACGACTTCGGTGCGTGGCAGCGGGTTTGCACCCACGATGGCGGCCAAAGCGGCGCTAGGCGTCAGGGCCTTCATGAACGCAGCATTCACGGTGCGCTTCTTAGCGGGAGCCTTGGGAGCCGCTTTTTTAGCGGGAGCAGCCTTTTTGGCTGGCGCCGCTTTTTTAGCGGGAGCAGCTTTCTTGGCTGGAGCCTTGGCGGCTACTTTCTTCGCGGGAGCTGCTGCTTTCTTTGCAGGAGCTGCCTTTTTAGCCGGAGCTGCTGCCTTTGCAGGTGCCGCTTTTTTAGCCGGAGCTTTCTTTGCAGTTGCCATGATTGATTGTCCTTCTTGAAGTTGATTAATCACCAGCAAAAAACTGCTTCTTCGCTGGTACCCGGATGCTACTGGAGAAAAAGGCGCTTATCCAGCGGAAAAATGCTTTTTTCATTGGGAAATGTTGTTTTTTCCATTGGAGAATGGGCGTATTTACCAAAAAGGAGTGATGCGGTATGGCCAATGCGTTTGCGACGTGCGATCTGTGCGACGTCCACAAGAGTGATGTCAGCGGGGAATTTCGGGTGCTTCCACCCGTGTTTCGTGACTTCGGTCAGGTTAAAAAGTTCTCGGGGCCCGTGGCAACGGTCAAGTGTTTTGAAGACAACACCCTGGTCAAGGCCGCCGTCGATTCGCCCGGCTACCTGGAAACGCCCCAGGGGCGCATTGGCAAGGTGCTGGTCGTGGATGGCGGCGGCTCGTTGCGCAAGGCGCTGCTTGGCGGCAACCTGGGTGCGGCGGCGGCCCGCAATGGCTGGGCGGGTGTGGTGATTGATGGCTGTGTACGTGACACCGCGGAACTGGCCACGCAGGCGGTGGGCATACGCGCCCTGGCCGCCATGCCCTTGCCAACAGAGAAACGAAACCAGGGCCAGGCCGACGTGGCGGTGCAGGTGCAGGGCGTGTGGGTGCGTCCCGGTGACTGGCTCTATGCCGACGAGGACGGCATCGTGGTCGCGTCTAAGGCGCTGGTGTAGTCGTTTTGCCGGAGGGCAGGGTGGCCAGCAGCACCCCCACCAGGGCGATGGCAAAGGCCAGCAGTTGCTGGCCGCTCAAGGATTCGCCTAGCGCCAGCACGCCCACCAGGGCTGCCGAAACTGGCAGCATCACGGTGAAGACGCCGGCGCGGGCAGCGGGAATGGACTTCAACCCGGTCATCCACAACCACACGGTCCAAACGCTGGCGGCCAGCGCGTAGAAGACCAGTAACATCCATGAACCGCGGGTGACGGTACCGAAGTCGAACTGCAGGGCGGCATACAGGCCCATGGGCGTCATCAGCAGAAAGCCCCAGAGGTTGATGAGCGCGGTGATGCGCTTGGGTGACAGGTCTCCGGTCAGCTTCTTGCCAATCACCGCATAGGCCGCTTCGCACAGCACGGCAATGAACACCAGCACATTGCCCAGCAGGGTATTACCTTCAGCCAAAATAGCCTCTGGCCCTCGTGAAACATCCCCATGAAGCTCACTTTTTGATAGCGCTATCAAGCCAATGCCGAGTGCGCTGCAGACCACGGCGGCCCAGATACGCAGACCGATGCGCTCCTTCAGGAAGATCCAGCTCATCAGCGCCACCACGGCAGGGATGGACGCCATGATGACGCCGGCCGATACGGCGCTGGTCATGCTGACACCAAACAGCATGGTGATGGAAAACAGGAAGTTGCCCAGAAAGGATTCCAGGAACACCAACCGCTTGGTGGCAGCGCTCATGGCTGGCTCGTGCACCGGGCGCTTGAGCCAGTGCGCAATCGCAAGACCGCCGATGCCAAAGCGCAGCCAGGCAAGCAGGAACACGCCCAGGGCCGCGACCAGCGGCTTGGACAGCGCCACATAACTGCCGACCAGGGACATGCTCAACGCCAGGCAGGCGTAGGCCAGCCAGCGGGGTGGATGGTTGCCTGCGGACGCGTCGTGCGCTACGGGCGCCGTCATCCTGCCATGCCCGGCAGCTTGTGGTGGCCGGCGTGTGCGTTCGCAATAGCCTGCGGCCCCAGCGATCCCACCAGCATGCCCAGTAGCGCGGCAATGATGCCCGCCAGTTGGGCTGGGAACTCGGTGCCGGCGGGGGTGACAAGGAACAGCAACCACGTCAGCAGCCCCAGCACGATGGAGAACAGAGCACCCTGCGTCGTGGCACGTTTCCAGTACAGGCCGAACACCAACGGGATGAATGCGCCGACCAGCGTCACCTGGTAGGCGCCCGACACCATTTCGTAAATGGGTGTGCCCTGCATCTTGATGGCATAGGCAAGCACCGACATGCTGAAAATCAGCACCGTGATCCGCATGGTGCGAAGCTCTTCTTTGTCACCCATGCGCGGTTTGAATTGGCGCCAGATGTTTTCTACAAAGGTGACGCTCGGTGCCAGCAGGGTGGCGGAGGCGGTGGACTTGATGGCCGACAGCAACGCACCAAAGAACAGCACCTGCATCACGAACGGCATCTTTTCCAGCACCAGGGTGGGCAGTACTTTCTGCGGATCGTCCTTGAGCAGTGCTGCAGTCTGGTCCGGCATGATGATGAGAGCGCTGGTTACCAGGAACATGGGCACAAAGGCAAACAGGATGTAGCAGACACCGCCAATGATCGGACCCTTGGTGGCAGCGTTGACGTTGTTGGCCGACATCACGCGCTGGAACACGTCCTGCTGGGGAATGGAGCCCAGCATCATGGTGATGGCAGCCGCAAAGAAGAAGACGATGTCCTTGAACGACGGCTCTGGCAGAAATTTGAACATGTCCTGACTGACGGCCAAGGCAACCACCTTGTCGGCGCCTCCTGCCATGTCACCAGCAAACACCGCGAGTATCGCAAGCCCGCCCACCAGAATGATCATCTGGATGAAGTCGGTCACCGCCACCGACCACATGCCACCAAACAGGGTGTAGGCCAGGATCGAGACCACGCCGATGGCCATGCCCATGGGAACGCTGATGGCCTCGCCCGACAGCAGATTGAAAACCAGACCCAGAGCGGTGACCTGCGCCGACACCCAGCCCAGGTAGCTCAGCATGATGATCAGGGAGCAAATGATTTCCACCGAACGGCCAAAGCGCTCACGGTAGTAGTCGCTGATGGTCAGCAGGTTCATCTTGTACAGCTTGGCGGCGAAAAACATGCCCACCAGAATCAGGCAGGTGCCCGCGCCGAAGGGGTCCTCCACCACGCCGTTCAAACCGCTGTTGACGAATTTGGCCGGAATGCCCAGCACCGTTTCTGATCCAAACCAGGTGGCGAATGTTGTGGTGACGATCATGATCAGCGGCAGGTGACGCCCCGCAATCGCGTAATCCGCCGTGTTCTTGACGCGCTTGGCCGCGTAAAGACCAATGGCGATGGTGATCAGCAGGTAGACGATGACCAGGGTCAGCAGCACGGCGCACTCCTTAAAAGCTTGGCATTATCTCCACACTGGCACGCCAAACACCCGAGTCTGGTCTGTGTTGTGTGGAGTCTGCATCACTTGAGAGCACCTGGTGTTCCTTGCATGGCGTGGCTTCAAACCGCTGCCACAGAGCATGAAGTTTTTCATATCGCATTTATCGTGTTTCACATTGAGAAACACGATGCCTAAGCTATTGATTTGTATAGAAAAAATATTTAGTCATCTATAAGACATAAGATAGAGTTTTAGTCTTATACAAGACTAGAATAGACACCATGCTTGAAATGCACCGACCCCTTCAGGCACCGAATTTCTTTAACTACGACGGAGTGATTCCATGACTACTCAGACCCGTGAACAGCAAATCGCAGCCCTTGAAAAAGACTGGGCGACCAACCCCCGCTGGAAAGGCATCAAGCGCGGATACACCGCCGCTGACGTCGTGCGCTTGCGCGGCTCCTTCCAGGTCGAGCACACGCTGGCCCGCCGTGGTGCTGAAAAACTGTGGAACCTGGTGAACAACGAGCCCTACGTTAACTGCCTGGGCGCATTGACCGGTGGTCAAGCCATGCAGCAGGTCAAGGCTGGCGTCAAGGCCATCTACCTGTCGGGCTGGCAAGTCGCTGCGGACAACAACGAGTATTCCGCCATGTACCCCGACCAGTCCCTGTACCCAGTGGACTCGGTGCCAAAGGTTGTGGAGCGCATCAACAATTCCTTCACCCGTGCGGACGAAATCCAGTGGTCCAAAGGCGTTGGCCCTGGCGACAAGGGTTATATCGACTACCACGCGCCCATCGTTGCCGATGCCGAAGCCGGTTTCGGTGGTGTGTTGAACGCGTATGAGTTGATGAAGGCCATGATCCGCGCTGGTGCTGGTGGCGTGCACTTCGAAGACCAATTGGCTTCCGTCAAGAAATGCGGTCACATGGGTGGCAAGGTGTTGGTCCCCACCACCGAAGCCTGCCAAAAGCTGATCGCTGCCCGCATGGCTGCCGACGTGTATGGCGTGCCTACACTGGTGATTGCCCGTACCGATGCCGAAGCCGCTGACCTGTTGACTAGCGACTACGATGCCAACGACAAGCCCTTCCTGACCGGTGAGCGCACCGCTGAAGGCTTCTACAAGACCAAGAAGGGTCTGGACCAGGCTATCAGCCGCGCAGTGGCCTATGCAGAGTACGCCGATTTGGTGTGGTGCGAAACCGGCACGCCTGATCTGGAGTTTGCCAAGAAGTTTGCCGATGCTGTGCACGCCAAACACCCCGGCAAAATGCTGGCCTACAACTGCTCGCCGTCTTTCAACTGGAAGAAGAACCTGGACGATGCCACCATTGCCAAGTTCCAGAAGGAACTCGGCGCCATGGGTTACAAGTACCAGTTCATTACCCTGGCTGGCATTCACAACATGTGGTACCACATGTTCGACTTGGCACAAGACTACGTTGCACGCGGTATGACCGCCTACGTCGAGAAGGTGCAAGAGCCCGAATTCGCAGCCCGTGAGCGTGGCTACAGCTTCGTGTCGCACCAGCAGGAAGTGGGTACCGGTTACTTCGACGAGATCACCACCGTGATCCAGGGCGGCAAGTCCAGCGTGACCGCGCTGACTGGATCCACGGAAGAAGAGCAGTTCCACTAAGCACCGTTCTTCCACAATAGGAAGCCGGGCCTCTGCAAAGAGGCCCGGCTTTTTTATTGGCTGGCTGGGCGATGCTGGAAGTACGGACGCTCTCTGTCATCAAGGATTGCGTACATCGCATCGAGGTTTTGCGGGTCAGGGTCAAGCCATGCATCGACGTATTTCCGCTTGAGCGGAATAATGCAGCGGTCATGTCCAGCGGCCAGTACCTCTGCAGGTGGCTCGTCAGTAATGAATGCGAAAGAATACAGGTCGTCTTTTCCAGCAGACTCCCAATGCGACCACAGACAGGCGACATACATGCTCTGGCCGTTCTGTGGTTTAAATTCAATAACGGCCTTTTCACCGTTTGCCGTTGTCACATATTCATAGAAGGCAGTGACGATTGCGATGCCATGGGTGTATCCGAACTGTTTGCGCCAGAAGCCATCCAGGTTGTCCATTCGGGCGTTGTAAGTACCTGGAAATCGAGTGTCAAAATTCTCCGGACTGCCCGCGATTCGGCATTGGTATCGCATCGGGCGCACAATTTTCTTGCCGTCTTCGATGATCATTACAGGCACGTAGTAGCCGGGAAATATTCTTGAATCATTAGCCTTGAGTTCGGTTCGTTGCAACTCCGCAAGCTTCTCCACGGCACGCTCGATCTTGTTGGATGCAATGCGTTTGTCGTCGGTTGCTTTCTTTGTTGACTTCGTTGTGAGGGCGAACTCGGCCTTGGCCAGTCGTTCGCGCTGATCGATCAGCTCCTGTCCGAGTTTTGCAATTTGCTGAGCTCTGTTTTTTTCAATCGCATCTCGAATTCGCCCAAATCTATCGCGCATTTCGAGTGCCAAAGTTGCATCCAGTGCATGCGTTGTCTTGATTCTGTTGTCATAGAGCTTCATGCCATAGAGCTTTGCGAATGCTTCGATTTCGATGTCGGCGCCGAACTCGGAGCAATATTCGTCGTAGGCTTCGATGACTTGGGCTGAGTAGCACATAGTGGAGTGAGCTGAATTGCTGACGTACGGATTTTGGTGGGCGACTCGGGCATGTCGCTGCCTCATGACTGTAGGTTAAAATCCTCCTGTCCACTTTTATATAAGAGCGAGAAAGGCAATCTGGTTATGACACCGCGAACTACACCGGCGACTTCTTCAAGCGAATAAGGCCGTGGTCCGCGCGCCTTGTGCGCTGCCAGCAACCAAACTCATAGTAAAGCGCGGACCATTCCGCGCTTTTTGCTTTTCTGCATTCCTCTTTTTCGGTACCAACCATGATTCACATTACGCTTCCAGACGGTTCTCAACGCGAATTTCCCGGCCCGGTTACCGTGGCCGAAGTTGCCGCCTCCATCGGCGCGGGTCTGGCGAAAGCCGCTCTGGCCGGCAAAGTTGACGGCAAGATCGTGGACACCAGCTTCCAGATGACAGCTGACAGCGCGCTGTCCATCATCACCGCGAAGGACGCCGATGGTCTGGAAGTCATCCGCCACTCCACGGCCCACTTGCTGGCCTACGCAGTCAAGGAGTTGTTCCCCGATGCCCAGGTCACCATTGGCCCAGTCATCGAGCATGGTTTCTTTTACGACTTTTCGTACAAGCGCCCCTTCACACCTGAAGACCTGGCCGCCATTGAGAAGAAGATGACCGCGCTGGCGGCTCTGGACGAGCCTGTCACACGCCGGGTACTCCCACGTGATGAGGCGGTGGCCTATTTCAAGAGCTTGGGTGAACACTACAAGGCAGAGATCATTGAAAGCATCCCTGCGGATCAGGATGTTTCGCTGTACCGCGAAGGCAAGTTTGAAGACCTGTGCCGTGGCCCGCACGTGCCCAGCACCGGCAAGCTCAAACACTTCAAGCTGATGAAGCTGGCGGGGGCCTACTGGCGCGGCGACCACAAGAACGAGATGCTACAACGTATCTACGGCACGGCCTGGGCCACCAAGGACGAGCTGCAGCAGCACTTGACGATGCTGGAAGAGGCCGAAAAGCGCGACCACCGCAAGCTGGGCCGTGAACTGGATCTGTTCCATATCGACGAACATGCCCCCGGTCTGGTGTTCTGGCACCCCAAAGGCTGGACGCTGTGGCAGGGAGTGGAGCAGTACATGCGCAAGGTCTACCAGGACAACGGTTATCTTGAAGTCAAAGGCCCGCAGATCATCGACAAGGGCCTGTGGGAGAAGACCGGCCATTGGGACAAGTACCGCGAGAACATGTTCATCACGGAGTCGGAAAAGCGCGAATACGCTCTGAAGCCGATGAACTGCCCTGGCCACATTCTGATTTTCAAGCAGGGCATCAAGAGCTACCGCGACCTGCCGCTGCGCTACGGCGAGTTCGGCAACTGCCACCGCAATGAGCCCTCGGGCGGCCTGCACGGCATCATGCGTGTGCGCGGCTTCACGCAGGACGACGGTCATATCTTCTGTACCGAAGACCAGATTTTGAAGGAATGCGTGGATTACACGGCGCTGCTGCAGAAGGTGTACACCGACTTTGGCTTCAAGAACATCATTTACAAGGTGGCAACGCGCCCCGCGCAACGCATTGGCTCGGACGAAATCTGGGACAAGGCTGAGGCGGCCTTGATTGAAAGCCTGAAGGCCTCCGGCTGTGAATATGAAATTTCCCCGGGCGAGGGCGCTTTCTACGGCCCCAAGATCGAATACACGCTGAAAGATGCGATTGGCCGCCAGTGGCAATGCGGCACGATCCAGGTGGATTTCTCCATGCCCGAGCGTCTCGATGCTGAGTATGTGGGCGAAGACGGCGCCCGCCACCGCCCCGTCATGCTGCACCGCGCCATCGTCGGCAGCCTGGAGCGCTTCATCGGAATCTTGATCGAGGAAAGTGCTGGGGCCTTGCCGGCCTGGCTTGCGCCGGTCCATGTTGCGGTTCTGAACATCACCGATGCGCAAGCAGATTACGTCCGTTCCGTGGCCAAAACGCTGCAAAATCAAGGGCTTAGGGTCAATTTAGACCTGCGCAATGAGAAAATTACGTATAAAATACGGGAGCATTCGATGCAAAAGCTGCCGTATCTGGTTGTCGTAGGTGACAAAGAGATGGCAGCAGGAACCGTCGCAGTGCGCGCCCGGGGTGGTCAAGACCTCGGAGCAATGTCCCTGGATGCATTCGTGCAAAAAATTACAGCGGATATTGCCAACAAGTCCGTTGTCTAGGGTTTTATCCAAAGATGTTGGTTTGTTAAGCGCGCCGCGCGGCGCTATAGCTACTATTTTTGTAGCAGATATTGTGAAGGATTGAGCCATCGCTACTGAATTTCGTGACCGTCGTCACCGCGAAGAACGCAAACACCGCCTCAACCGGGAGATCATGGCGCCAGAAGTCCGCCTCTCGGGTCAGGAAAACGAGCCTTTGGGCGTTGTCAGCATATCGGAAGCCCTCCGCATGGCGGGTGAGTTGGATGTTGATCTGGTAGAAATTGCCGCCACGGCAGTCCCCCCGGTTTGCCGGTTGATGGACTACGGCAAGTTCAAGTACCAGGAGCAGAAGAAGGCGGCGGAAGCCAAGGCCAAACAGACGGTTATCGAAATCAAGGAAATTAAATTCCGCCCCGGTACGGATGATGGCGACTACAACATCAAGGTACGTAATATCAAGCGTTTCCTGGCCGAAGGCGACAAGTGCAAGATCACGTTGCGTTTTCGGGGTCGTGAAATCACCCACCAGGAAATCGGGATGGCGTTGCTCAATCGGATTCGTACCGATTTGGCCGATTTGATTGTGGTGGAGCAGTTTCCCAAGCTCGAGGGGCGCCAGATGATCATGATGATCGCGCCGGGCAAGAAAAAGCCGGGCTCTGCCAAGCCTGCAGCCGAAGCCGCAGCACCTGCCGCTGCTTCGTAAAGGAATTGGAGGGCGTTAGCCCTCTGAGTGGGTGGGTTGAGAGACCCACACACAAGTGGAGTGCCGAAAGGCGCCACACAAGTGGCTCGGGGCCAACAAGGCTGGAAGTAGTTTCCAGACGCCTCACGAGCACAAGTAAGAAGGAGCATTAATATGCCCAAAATGAAGACCAAGAGCGCGGCGAAGAAACGCTTCCGCGTCCGTCCAGGTGGAACCGTCAAGCGCGGCCAAGCCTTCAAACGTCACATCTTGACCAAGAAGACCACCAAAAATAAACGCCATTTGCGCGGTACCACCGGTGTTCATGAGACCAATATGGGTCACATGGCACAGATGCTGCCAGGCCGTGGTATT
>JAUSNJ010000082.1 GCA_030645355.1 Rhodoferax sp.
CCATTCGCGCGACACCTTTGACGCCGTGCTGGACACCTGCGAGCGCATCGCCCGCGACAAGTACGCCCCGTTCAACCGCCTGGTGGACGTGCAGGAGCCGCATTTCGACGGTGAAAAGGTCATCCTGCCGCAGGCCACGCATGACGCCAACCGCGCCTATGCCGAGTCCGGCATGCTCAGCGCGGCGCAGGATTACGAGATGGGCGGCATGCAACTGCCGTACAGCGTGGAGGCAGCGGCCAACGCCTTCTTCGCCTGCGCGTCAGTCAGTATTGGTTCGGGCATGCTGACCACGGGTAACGCCAATCTGCTGATGACCCATGGCACGGAGCTGCAGAAAGAAGTGTTTGCGAAGAATGAATTTGCCGGACGGTTCTCGGGCACCATGTGCCTGTCGGAACCCCAGGCGGGCTCCAGCCTCAGCGACGTGGCGACCCGCGCTGTGCCGGATGGTGAAGGCTTTGAGTCCGATCCTCTGGGCGCGCGCTACCGCCTCAAGGGCAACAAGATGTGGATCTCCAGCGGCGAGCACGAGTTGACCGAGAACATCATCCACCTGGTGCTGGCCAAGATTCCGGATGCCGATGGCAAACTGGTACCTGGCACACGGGGCATTTCGCTGTTCATCGTGCCCAAGAAAATGGTCAACCCCGACGGCACGCTGACCGGCGTGCGCAACGACGTGGCCCTGGCCGGGTTGAACCACAAGCTGGGCTGGCGTGGCACGACCAACACCCTGCTCAATTTTGGCGAGGGCAAATTCCCGGTGGGACACGATGGCCCCTTTGGCAAAGGTGCGGGCGCCATCGGCTATTTGGTGGGCCAGGCGGGCAAGGGCTTGCAGTGCATGTTCCACATGATGAACGAGGCCCGCATCGGCGTGGGCATTGCTGCCACCATGCTGGGCATGGCGGGCTATTACGCGTCGCTGGACTATGCGCGCAACCGCCCGCAGGGGCGTCCGTTGGGCGCGAGCGGCAAGGACGCGACTAAACCCCAAGTCGCCATCATCGAACACGCCGACGTCAAACGCATGCTGCTGGCCCAAAAAGCCTATTGCGAAGGCGCGCTGGCGCTGGAGCTGTACTGCGCCCGTCTGGTGGACGAGCACCACACTGCCGGCGGCAGCGTCGCCGATGATGCCCGCCTGCTGCTGGAAGTGCTGACGCCGATTGCCAAGAGCTGGCCCAGCGAGTGGTGTCTGGAAGCCAATTCGTTGGCCATCCAGATCCACGGCGGCTACGGCTACACGCGCGACTTTCCGGTTGAGCAATACTGGCGCGACAACCGCCTGAACATGATCCACGAGGGCACGCACGGCATCCAGGCAACCGACCTGCTGGGTCGCAAGGTGCTGATGGAGGAGGGCAGGGGCCTGCAACTGCTTGCAGCACGGATGACGGCCACCATCCAGAAGGCCGCAAACATACCCGACCTGGCCGGGCACGCGACGGCGTTGGGCCAAGCCTTGGAACAGGTCGCAACAGCCACCCAAAAGGCCTGGTCCACCGGCATCCCCACCGAAGCGCTGGCCAACGCCGTGCCCTACATGCAGGCGTTTGGCCACACAGTGCTGGCCTGGATCTGGCTGGACGTGGCCGCCAAGGCGCTGGAGCTGGACGCCGCACAGGCCAACGCCGCAACGCAGGGCCGCATCGGCGCCACCCGCTTCTTCTTCCACTACGAGCTGCCCAAGATCGGCGCCTGGCTCAATGTGGTCGAGTCTCGGGACACCACTTGTGCGGCCTTTCCAGAAGGTGCTTTTTGATTAGCGTGCTACAAAAACAGTAGTGGCTCAAATAATGGATATGAGGGCTCCGAGAGGATTTCCTCATGCGAATGCTGCTTTGGACAACACTTCGTAGTTTGGGCTCCATGATCGTGTGACCTGGATCAAGAGGGGATCGGATGCCCTTGGCGTGGTCGTGTCATTTCGGCGAAAATCGTCGAATCGGTTTGACCAGAATCTTCGGTCAAGGCGCTGACCACTACCGAAATTCTTCCATGATGACTGAGCCTTCAACCAGCCGGCACCGCGCACCCGGCGATTGGGATGCCCCCGTCAACTGGGGACCGTCCAAAACATTCATCCACCTCACTCTTGCGGCGATGCTAACCGGTGCTGCCCTGGTTGCTGTCGTCTTATTGGTGCTCGCGCCGCAGAACCACGAGCGTTTGCTTGGACCGGGACTTGTTGCCACGGTGGGGTTGCTCGGTTGGTGGCTGGCCGCCACGGATCGCATCGTCGCTGCGCGCTGGTTTCTGGCTGGTGGCATTTGGGTCACTTTCACCCTGGTGGCGATGTTCACGGGTGGTGTGCGCGCGCCGGTGGTCTTCGCGTTTCCGATCTTTATTGTTATGTGCGGCTGGCAGCTCAGCGCCCGCGCGGCACTGATCGCGACTGGTGCGACGGTGATCGTGGTTGCGGCGCTCACGTTGGCAGAGACGCGGGGGCTGCTTGCCGAAGCGCCGCTATATTTGCCTGTCATGCATGGTTCGGTTCTGGCTATCGTGTTGTTGCTGGCCGGCGCCATGATTGCACTTCTGGTTGGCGCATACCGCAAAAAAATTGGCCAGTTGCAGCAATCGCGCGAAGACCTGCGTAGGCACAGCGAAGATTTGGAGTCGAGCCGGGCCGCACTGCAACGGGCTCAGGCGGTTGCCAGCGTTGGCAGTTGGGCTTTTGACTTGACTTCCAACCGCATCCAGCTCTCCACCGAGACCTGTCGCATTGTCGGTATCCCTGACGGAACCGAAGGCGACTTCGACGCGTTTCTGACACGGGTCCACGAGGGGGATCGCGCAGTCTACGCAGAAGCCTGGGCAGCAGCGCTCAGAGGTGCGAGCTTCGATCATGAGCATCGCATCGTGGTCGGCCAACAGGTGCGCTGGATACGCCAGAAGGCCGAGTTCGAGCGTGGCATTGACGGTGCGCCACTGCGGGCACTGGGGGTAACCCAGGACATCACCGAGCGAAAGCAGGCCGACGAGCGTATTGCCGAACTGGCGTTTCACGACCAGCTCAGTGGCTTGCCCAATAGAACCCTACTGCGTGACCGGCTCAAACAAGCCGTTACGGTTAGTGAGCGTGACCAGGGTTTCAATGCGCTGCTGTTCCTTGATCTGGACAACTTCAAATCGCTCAACGACACATTGGGGCACGATGTGGGCGACTTGCTGCTGCAACAGGTTGCCAATCGACTCATGGGTTGTGTGCGCGGCGGCGATACCGTGGCGCGCCTGGGTGGTGACGAGTTTGTATTGATGCTTGCCGGTTTGGGTAGGAATGAAGCGGCGGCGGTAATGGCCGCCGAGGCGGTCGGAGAAAAGGTTCTCGCGGCATTGAGTGTGCCTTACCAGATTCGTAGCCATGAGCACAGCAGCACCTGCAGCATCGGCGTCACCTTGTTTGGAGGGGGGCAATCTGAGTCGATCGAGGAACCACTCAAACGCGCTGATCTCGCAATGTACCAAGCCAAGGCTATCGGTCGCAATGCGCTGCGTTTTTTCGACCCGGACATGCAGGCCGCAGTGAGCGACCGTGTTGCACTGGATAAAGACCTGCGTGCGGCGCTGGCGCGCGAAGAATTTTCCCTCAACTTCCAGCCTATCCTGAACGCGGTTGGAGGCGTCGTTGGCGCCGAAGCGCTTCTGCGGTGGCAGCACCCGGTGAGGGGGATGGTCTCTCCCGCTGAATTCATCAGCGCTGCGGAGGAAACCGGTTTGATTCTGCCTTTGGGGCACTGGGTCTTGTGCCGCGCCAGCGAGCAGCTGACCAGCTGGAGCACGCAGCCACAACTGGCAGGTTTAACGATCGCTGTCAACGTCAGTGCGCGCCAGTTTCGCCAGCCCGATTTTGCCGAACAGGTGCTGGACGCATTGGCGCAGGCCGGGGCCAATCCACGCCAACTCAAACTGGAGCTGACCGAGAGCCTGTTGGTTTCCAACTTCGAAGACGTCATTGCGAGGATGTCGACACTGAGGGCTCACGGTGTCGGTTTTGCACTGGACGACTTTGGAACCGGATACTCTTCGCTCGCCTACCTGGGGCGCCTCCCGCTGGATCAGCTCAAGATTGATCGATCATTCGTCATGAACATCGAGTCCGACCCCCACGCTGTGGCCATCTGCTCGGCTACCATCAGCCTCGCCCACAGCCTGGGATTGAAGGTCGTGGCCGAAGGGGTTGAGACCCTGGCGCAGCGAGAAAAGCTTTGTATGGTGCTCGGGTGCGACTACTTCCAAGGCTTTCTTTTTAGTCGACCTTTGCCAATCGAGCAGTTTGAAGCCTTCGCACTACAGCATGGACGTCTGCCGACTATCACCCCAGAGACAGCTGCGCCTGTCCGAATCCTTTAGATTCCACGGATTGTTTTCTTGGAGATATCAACGATGACCGCACGCACCATCCAACAACTGTTCGATCTCACCGGCAAGACCGCCCTGGTGACCGGTGGCTCCCGTGGCCTGGGCCTGCAGATGGCCCACGCCCTGGGCGAAGCCGGTGCCAAAGTGATGCTGAGCTCGCGCAAGGCCGAAGACCTGGAGCAAGCCTGTGCCGAACTGCAGGCCGCCGGCATTGATGCCCGCTGGATTGCCGCCGACTGCGCCAAGGACAGCGAGATCACCCGCCTGGCCGACGAGACCCTGCAGCGCATGGGCGATGTCGATATCCTGGTCAACAACGCGGGTGCCGCCTGGGGCGCGCCGGCAGAAGACCACCCGGCGGACGCCTGGGACAAGGTCATGAACCTCAACGTGCGCGGCTATTTTTTGCTGAGCCAGGCGATTGCCAAGAAGAGCATGATCGCCCGCCGCTCAGGGCGCATCATCAACATCGCGTCCATCGCAGGCTTGGGCGGCAACCCCGAAGGCATGAACACCATCGCCTACAACACGTCCAAGGGGGCGGTTATCAATTTCACCCGCGCCCTGGGTTCTGAATGGGGCAAGTACAACATCACCGTCAACGCCATTTGCCCAGGCTTCTTCCCCAGCAAAATGACCGTGGCCACGCTCAAGGCCTTTGGCGAAGAAAAGTTGGCCGCCAGTGCGCCCCTGAAGCGCCTGGGTGATGACGAGGACCTGAAGGGCCTGTGCGTGCTCTACGCATCCGACGCCGGCAAGCACATCACCGGCCAGTGGCTGGCGGTGGACGGCGGTGTGTCGGTTGTCACTGGCGGTTAAGGGTTGACTGCCATGTGGGATAAGGCCGTCGGCTTCGGGGTGGATATCCCGTTCGTCAAACACCTGGGGTTTGAACTCACCCAGTTCGCGGGCGGCCATTCCGAGATTTCCTACACCGCCAAGCCTGAGCATCTCAATTCGTTTTCGGTCACCCACGGTGGCGCGCTGATGACGCTGCTGGATGTGTCCATGGCGACCGCCGCGCGTAGCGAAGTACCTGACATGGGTGTGGTCACCATCGAGATGAAAACCACCTTCATGCAACCGGCCATTGGTCCCCTGGTGGCCAAGGGCGAGCTGATCCACCGCTCGGTGACGATGGCGTTTACGCAGTCCACCGTGTTTGATGCGGCGGGGCGCAAATGTGCGCATGCGACCGGCACCTTCAAGTTCGTGAAGCGCCTGCCCACCGGCACCCGAACCTCGAACCCGCTGAATACTGCCCCCAGCGCAATCCCTACTGACTAAATGGGCCTCTGGCCCTCGTCAATGCTATGCAGTGCGCTATTGTTTCAGTAGCGCATTGCAGTCTGACCCTTTCCACCCAACGGACACTTACCATGCCAACCAACCACCAAATCCACCTCGACAACCGCCCTGTGGGCGAGGCCGTTGCCAGCAACTTCAAGCTCGTCACCACTGAGACGCCGGCTCTACAAGACGGCCAGGTGCTGGTGCGCCACCACTTCCTGAGCCTGGATCCGTACATGCGCGGCCGCATGAACGATGCCAAGAGTTATGCCCAACCCCAGGCCCTGGGCCAGACCATGGGCGGCGGCACGGTGGGTGAGATCGCCGAATCGCGCAACCCCAAATTCGCCGTCGGCGACAAGGTCGTCGGCATGGGTGGCTGGCAGGAGTACAGCGTGGTCGATGCCACCCAACCCGGCGCACTGCGCAAGGTCGATACCACCCATGTGCCGTTGAGCGCGTACCTGGGAGCAGTCGGCATGCCCGGCGTCACAGCCTGGTATGGCCTGGTCAAAATCTGTGCCCCCAAGGCGGGCGAAACCATGGTGGTCAGCGCCGCCACCGGTGCCGTGGGCAGCGCCTTTGCCGCATTGTCCAAGGCACGCGGCTGCCGCACGGTGGGCATTGCCGGTGGCCCGGACAAATGCAAATACGCCGTTGAAGAACTGGGCTTTGACGCCTGCATCGACTACAAGCTGCACACGACGGCAGCGTCCCTGTCCAAGGCGATTGCCGAGGCCTGCCCGAATGGCATTGACGGCTATTTCGAGAACGTCGGTGGCATGGTGCTGGACGCCGTGCTGCCGCGTATGAACGCCTTTGGCCGCATCGCCGTCTGCGGCATGATCGCCGGCTACGACGGCGCGCCGCTGCCCCTGAGTTACCCGGCGCTGATCCTGACCCAGCGCCTGAAGGTACAGGGCTTTATCGTCAGCGAACACATGGAAGTCTGGCCCGAAGCGCTGACCGAGCTGGGCACCCTGGTGGCCACCGGCAAGCTGCGCGCTCGCGAGAGCATTGCGCAGGGTCTTGCTGCCGCACCCGAGGCCTTTTTGGGCCTGCTCAAGGGTAAGAACTTTGGCAAGCAACTGGTGAAACTCATATGACCGACATCATCCTGCACCACTACGCCACCTCGCCGTTTTCTGAGAAAGTCCGGCTGGTGCTGGGCTATAAGCAGTTGGCCTGGAAATCGGTCATCGTGCCCGCCATCATGCCCAAGCCCGACGTGCAAGCCCTGACCGGCGGCTACCGCAAGACGCCGTTCCTGCAAATCGGCTCCGACGTGTACTGCGACAGCGCGCTGATCTGCGACGTGCTGGAGCACATCCAGCCCACGCCCACGCTGTACCCCGAGTCGCACAAGGGCCTGGCCCGCGTGCTGGCCCAGTGGGCCGACACCACGCTGTTCTGGGCGGCCATGGCCTACAACCTGCAGCCCAAGGGCGCCGCCGCGATGTTTGACGGCGCACCGCCCGAGGCGGCCAAGGCCTTCGGTGCGGACCGCGCGGCCATGTCCGCCGGCATGACGCGCCTGCGCCCGGGCGACGCCACGGCGGCCTACAAGTCCTACCTGCGGCGCATTGCCAACATGCTGGAAGGCCAGGACTTTTTGATGGGCAGCGCCCCCTGCGTGGCCGACTTTGCCTGTTACCACCCGCTGTGGTTCACACGCCTGCGCGTACCGGTGATGGCCGGCATTCTGGATGCCACACCCGCGGTGCTGGCATGGATGGACCGCATGGCGGCCCTGGGCCATGGCCGCATGGAAAAATTCTCTGCTACAGAATCAATAGCGGTATGTTCAGCATCCACGAGGGCTGCAGACCAGAAAGACACTACATTCCAGGACGAACACGGCATCCCGTTGGGCAGCCGGGTCACGGTTGCGGCCGAGACCTTTGGGCCCGAGATGACCGAGGGCGAACTGGTGGCCGCCACGCGCACCCGCTACACGCTCAAGCGCGTGGACGAACGCGCCGGCACCGTGCATGTGCACTTTCCCCGCATTGGCTACGCGTTGAAGGCCGTAGTACCCGCCGCATGAGCGAAGCAGGCCCCGCCACGCCAGACGTGCAGTGGAAACTCGCCACCTTCGACAGCTTGACGGTGCACGAACTCTATGCGCTGCTGCAATTGCGCACCGAGGTGTTTGTGCTGGAGCAGAACTGCGTGTTTCAGGACATGGATGGCGCCGATGACCAAGCCGTGCATCTGATGGGCACCCAGCGCGCAGCCGGAGACGACGCTGAGCAACTGGTGGCCTATGCACGCCTGTTTCCCGCCGGGGTCAAGTTCACCGAGGCCAGCATTGGGCGGGTCATCACCAGCAGCGCCGCGCGGGGCCAGGGTCTGGGGCACACGCTGATAGCCCGGGCCGTGTCATCGGTGCACACGCTGTGGGGACTGCAGCCCATCCGCATTGGCGCGCAGGCCCGGCTGAAAGGCTATTACAGCCAGCACGGCTTTGTCGACATGGGCCTGCCCTATGTCGAAGACGGCATTGACCACCTTGAAATGCTGTGGAATCCGTAAGAACCCAACATCCAACTCCGGAGTTTTCCTTTCCATGATTTCTGATTTCAAAAACAAGACCGCGGTCCTCACCGGTGCCGGTTCCGGCTTTGGCCTGGAGTGCGCACGCATTGGCGCCAAACTGGGCATGAACCTGGTGCTGGTCGATGTGCAGCAGGACGCTCTGGACAAGACTGTGGCCGAAATGCAGGCCTTGGGCGCCCCGGTGCTGGCCATGCGGGTGGATGTGTCCAGCGCCGACCAGATGCAGGCCCTGGCCGATGCAGCCTTTGCGCGCTTTGGTGCGCCGCACTTCGTGTTCAACAATGCGGGCGTGGGAGCAGGGGGCCTGATCTGGGAAAACACGGTCCAGGACTGGGAGTGGGTGCTGGGCGTGAACCTCATGGGCGTGGCGCACGGCGTGCGACTGTTCACCCCTATGATGCTGGTCGCCGCCAAGGCCGACCCGGCCTACCAGGGCCACATCGTCAACACCGCCAGCATGGCCGGTTTGCTGAATGCGCCCAATATGGGCATCTACAACGTCAGCAAGCACGCCGTGGTGTCCCTGAGCGAGACCCTGTACCAGGACCTCGCGCTGGTGACCGACCAAATCAGCGCCAGCGTGCTGTGCCCGTTCTTTGTTCCCACGGGCATCAGCCAGAGCCACCGCAACCGCCCGGATGCACTCAAGGTCGAAGCCAAACCCACGCAAAGCCAGTTGATCGGCCAGGCCATGAGCGACAAGGCGGTCGGCAGTGGCCGGGTGACGGCGGCTGAAGTCGCGCAAATGGTCTTCAACGCCATCTCCGCTAACCAGTTCTACATCTACAGCCACCCCAAGGCCATTGGATCGGTGCAGACCCGGTTGGAAGACGTGCTGCAGGCTCGCAACCCCACCGATCCGTTCGCCCACAAGCCAGAGTTGGGTGTGGACCTGAAGAAAGCGCTGCGCGCCTGACGCGGGCGCCGGTCACGACCCGGTGGGTTCGGCAGCGTCCATCGCATAATGGAATGCATGCAAAACACCTTTGCGGTTTCACCGCTGCGCTCCATCCAAACCCAGGTGTCTGTTGCCGTGCTGGTCATCTTTCTGGCGACCCTCTGGACTCTGTCGTTCTACGCCACTAAGATACTGCTTCAGGACACGGAACGGTTGCTGGGGGAGCACCAGTTTGCAGCGGTCTCTTTTGTTGCCGCCAATATCAACGACGAGCTGGATGACCGGCTGAAAGCACTGACCACCATCGCGGGTGCCATTAGCCCGGCGATTTTGAATAATGCGCAGGCCCTGAACACATTTCTGGAGCAACGCCAGTTGCTGCAGAACCTGTTCAATGCGGGTGTCTTGGTGCTTGGATTGGATGGCGTCGTGGTGGCCGAAGCTCCCCGTTCGGCGGAACGGGTCGGCATGAATTACATGAACCGGGACACCATCGCCGCTGCACTCAAGGAAGGAAAAACTTCGATCGGCACCCCGGTCGTTGGCAAAAAATTCAAGACACCCGTTTTTGGCATGACGGTCCCCATTCGCGATGCGCAAGGCAAAGTCATTGGTGCCTTGGCCGGGGTCACCAACCTGGGCGTCCCCAATTTCTTGAGTTTTCTTTTTCGTTCTCAATCTGGCGTTGGAACCAGCTACTTGCTGGTGAGTCCTTCAACGCGGCAGATCATCAATGCCACCGATAACAAGCGCGTGATGGAGCGGCTTCCCCCACCCGGCGTCAATGCCTTGCTGGACCGATTTATTCAGGGCTATGAGGGTTCCGGTGTCACCGTGAACCCCTGGGAGCAGGAGGTTTTGGCGTCCGCCAAAGGGATCCCCGCGGCAGGCTGGTATCTTGCTGCAACCTTGCCAACGCAGGAGGCTTTTGCCCCGATTGTCAGCATGCGCGACCGCATGGTGTTGGCCACGGTTTTACTGACGCTGCTGGCAAGCGGTTTGACGTGGTGGATGGTGCGGCGTCAACTGGCACCCATGCTGGCTGCATCCCAGACGCTGGCGTCCATGGCTGATGCGTCGATGGCCGCACAGCTATTGCCCGTTGGCCGACACGACGAGATCGGTCAACTGATTGGAGGCTTCAATCGCGTGGTGACAGCCCTGGCGCAGCGGGAGCGCGCATTGGTCGACAGCGAACGCCAGCTTGCCGACGTCATGGAGAATGTGGAGACCTTTGTCTACATCAAGGATCTCCAGGGCCGCTATCTGTTTGCCAACCGTGCGTTGTGCGAATCATTTGGCGTGCCGATGGGCGAAATTGTGGGACATGACGACTCCAAATTTCTGGATGACGCCACAGTGGAAAAGCTGCGCCGCAATGATCACATTGTTTTTCTGCAAGGCGAGACGGTAAGAGCAGATGAAACCGTTGTCAGGCACCTCTCGGGCCGCGTTCAAAGGTTCAGCACCGTCAAGGTCCCGCTTCGGGATGCGGATGGCGTCATTTATGCACTGTGGGGTATCTCCACCGATATCACCGAGCGCAGTCACATGGAGGACGAGCTGCGCATTGGCGCCATTGCATTTGAGTGCCAGGAGGGCATGATCGTCACCGACGCCAAAGGGGTCATCCTGCGCACCAACGACAGCTTCACGCGCATCATGGGGTACAGCAACGCCGAGGTGGTTGGCAAGACCACGGCGTTCATAGGCTCTGATCGGCACCCGGCCGGGTTTTGTGACGAGCTGTGGAATGCGGCAAAACGCGTCGGTACCTGGCAGGCGGAAGTGTGGACCCTGCGCAAGAACGGCGAAGTCTTTCCGCAATGGATGACCGGCACAGCGGTCAAAAATACCCACGGCGACATCACCCACTATGTGATTACCCATATCGACATCACCGACCGCAAGCAGCAGGAGACGCAGCGCTTGCAGGACGAAGCCGCCCACCGGACTGTACTGGTGCGCGAAGTGCACCACCGCATCAAGAACAATTTGCAGGGCATTGTCGGTCTGCTGCGCCAATATTCACGGCGTCACCCCGAGATGTCTGACACCATCAACCAGGCGATCAGCCAGGTGCAGGGCATCTCGGTCGTCCACGGCCTGCAAGGCCATGCAGTCACCTCGTCGGTGCGTCTGTGTGAGCTGACCGGTGCCATTGCCGATGAAATCCGGAGCCTATGGCAAACACCGGTGGTGGTGGACATTCCTTCTTGCTGGACGCCGTGCGTCATCGCGGAGCGCGAAGCGGTGCCCGTCGCCTTGATCCTCAACGAGTTGATCCTGAATGCCGTCAAACACGGGGGCAAGGCCCATGGGAGGGTTGATATCTCCGTTCGCAAGGGTGCACAAGCCGATGTGGTACAGATCTCCATCGTCAACCACGGGCAACTGTCAGCGACCAGCCAGCAGCCCGGTGCATTGCACAGTGGTCTGCAATTGATCGCGTCTTTGATGCCGCGCAGCGGCTGCATTCTGTGCACGGAGCAACAAGGAGACCTGGTCGTTACACTGCTGGCGCTGGAGCCCCCCGTTATTTCACTGGACCCACCAGGACCCGCATGACCACAGACACGTCAAACAACCCCAAGGCCCGGCACCTGCTGGTCGTAGACGATGACCGCCTGGTGCTCTCCGTGATTTCCACGGGCCTGGTGGACGTTGGCTATAGGGTGACGACCGCTGAAACCGCCGAGGATGCCGAGGCATGGCTGGCTGGAGGAATCCGCCCCGACCTGGCGATTCTTGACATTCGCATGCCGGGCCAGGGTGGGCTTTTTCTGGCCGAACGCCTGCGCGCGCTGGACCACATTCCGTTCATCATGTTCAGCGCCTACAGCGACGCCTCCACAGTGGAGCAGGCCAACCGTTGCGGGGCCTTGGGCTACCTGGTCAAGCCGCTGGACACGGTGCAACTGGTGCCAGCGGTTGAGTCGGCCCTGGCGCGCGCCAATGAACTGCAGGAACTGAGAAATACCCGCTTGCAGCTGCAGGCGGCATTGGATGGTGAGCGCGATATCAGCGTTGCCTTGGGCATCACCATGATGCAGCACCGCCTGAAGCGCAGCGAGGCTTTTGATCTACTTCGCGCAACGGCACGCAAACGCCGATGCAAACTATCAGACTTGGCAGCCGAGGTGATTCAAGCCGGCGAAAAGTTGATCCTTTAGCACATTGCGTCAAATAGCGCTTGATTTAAAACAAGGTCTTCTGTTATAAGCAGAACCTTATATCTAGCTTGCCAGCCCCTGATCCCGGCTTGCAGGTCGTTGAGGCCCTGAACACGCCTCGTAAACGAGTCCGTTATCGCTGAAAAGCGGCGCGGACTAATTTGCGAAAAGTCCCTTATGCGGACTAAGGTGCACGTGTTCAAGCTACCAAAAAGAAGTCTTTCTGCATTGCACGGCGTTTATTCAACGTCCGCATCGGCATGCGCGCCTCAAAACCAATACCCACGCCTCACCAGCACCAAGTGGAACCGTCGTTGGAAGTCATTTTTAGCTCTAGCCCTCGTCTTGCATGCGCTTACAGCTATCACGCTTGTAGCAATTAGGCATCCATCTACCCAAGGGAAATCGCCATGAAAGCCAATCTTCCTGTTACACAGCGCGAATACCAGTTTCCTGGAACCGAGACGCTGATGTCCACAACCGACACTGCCAGCCACATGTCATATGCCAATGCGGCATTCGTGCGCACCAGTGGTTACCCCTGCGATGAGTTGATGGGCCAGCCACACAATCTGGTGCGTCATCCGGACATGCCAACGCAGGCCTTTGCAGACATGTGGCGCAGCCTGAAAGACGGGCAGTCCTGGACGGCATTGGTCAAGAATCGCCGCAAAGACGGTGATCACTACTGGGTGCGTGCCAATGCCGCGCCCATGCGGCGCAACGGCCAGGTGACCGGCTATCTATCGGTGCGCACCAAGCCATCACGCGCGGAAGTGGACGGCACCGAAAAACTGTACGCCCGTTTCCGGGAGGGGCGCGCTGCAGGGCTTGCCTTTCATCGGGGTCTGCTCGTTCGTACCGGGGCCATGCGTTGTGCCAGTGCCCTGCAATTGCTGCCCGCAGCCTGGCGGGTGCGTTTGCCACTGTTGACGGCGGGCGCCGCCATCGGTGTCGCCCTGTCGTTTGCAGATATTGCGGGGCCGGCACTTGCGGGCGTCGGCGCAGCGGTAGCCGCAAGCCTGGTGATGGTGGACCTATTCATCGAAGCCCAGATTACCTCGCCCTTGAAAGATATCCTTGTCGTGGCGCAGCATGTGGCCAGCGGGGAAGCAGGTGAGGACCTTAGACTGAACCGCTGCGACGAGATCGGGATGATCTCTCGTGCCATTAACCAAGCCGGCTTGAATTTGCATTCGCTGGTGGCGGACGTGCACGAGCAGGTGTCGGGGATTCGGGTGGCCAGCCAGCAGATTGCGGCTGCCAATAATGAATTGTCCGGTCGTACAGAACAAACGGTCTCCAGCTTGGAGCAGACAGCCGCGGCGATGGAGCAGCAAACAGCGTCCGTGCGCCAGAACTCCGATACCGCGCAGCAGGCCAGTCAAGTGGCCAACGCAGCTGCACAGGTTGCCCAGCGGGGGGGAGAAGCAGTTGCCAATGTGGTTTCCACCATGGCGCTGATCTCGACGTCAAGCCACAAAATCTCCGACATCATCAGTGTGATTGAGGGCATTGCCTTTCAGACCAATATTCTGGCGCTCAACGCGGCGGTGGAGGCGGCCCGCGCGGGCGAGCAGGGGCGCGGCTTTGCAGTCGTTGCCTCTGAGGTGCGCAGTCTGGCCGGACGCTCGGCAGCGGCGGCCAAAGAGATCAAGGGGCTGATTGATGATTCCGTCAACACGGTCGAAAGCGGCTCCAGACTGGTTGCCGATGCGGGCCAGACCATGGCCGAGGTGGTCGCACAGGTGCAACACGTAAATCAATTGATTGCCGAGATCACCGTCTCCTCCAAAGAGCAGTCCATTGGAATTTCCCAGGTGGGGCAGGCCGTAGCCCAGCTGGACGAGATGACACAGCAAAACGCCGCCATGGTGGAGCAAAGCAGTGCAGCCGCCACCAGCATGAGTGAACAGGCACAGCGGCTGATGGACGCCATACAAGTATTTTCTGTTTAGTCTGTGTAACAAAGTCATCCGCAGGTGATATTGCTACCGGATTCATCCATGGTGAAAGAACATACCCATCCCTACCAAAACCTAGCCGGTTGGACCCTGCTGGTGTTGTCCATGCCTTTGCTGTGGTGGGTGTCCCACCCCATCAGGCAGGTGGTGATCGATCCGACGGTATTCGTGTTTTGGCACACCGCAGTAGAGGTGTTTTCGGTGGTCGTGGCGATGCTGATTTTTGTCACGGGATACCGGGCCATTCTGTCGGTTCGCAAGGGGGCCGTGGTGTGGTTGGGTGTTGCTTTTTTTGGCGTGGGCTTGCTGGACTTCTTGCACACCCTGTCGTATGCCGGTATGCCCGATGTGGTGTCGGCCAACTCGCCCCAAAAATCCATTTTCTTCTGGCTGGGCGCGCGCATGCTGGCGGCAGTGGCCTTGCTGGTATACGCTGTGCTGCCTGCTGTTCAGGAAGTCAGCACGGTCAAAAAGCGTCTGGCGTTGCTGGTCATGCTGGCCGTCGTGGGTGTGGTGGGCTATGGGGGGCTGCGTTGGCCTGATCGCCTGCCTGCGCTGTTCGTCCAGGAGCAGGGCCTGACGCCCCTGAAAATTAGCCTGGAGTGGCTGATCATCAGTCTGCATGTGGCGACGCTTGCGGCGCTGTGGCGCCGGCGCCTGGAGTTGATCCATGAATGCGTCATGGCTTTGGGTTTTGCGGCCGCCTTGTCCGCGGTCTCGGAGCTATTTTTTACGATGCTGGGGGTGATCGACAAGGACGGTGCCAACGTGCTGGGACATCTGTACAAGGTGGCAGCCTACCTGTATTTGTTCCATGCCACTTTCAATGAGGCGCTGCGCCGCCCGCTGGAGCGACTTGAGGTACAGCACCTTCGGGAAAAAATCATTCTCAACTCGTCGCCAGATGGTGTGTTGTGGGTAGACCGGGCAGGAACCATCCTGATGGCAAATCCAGCGATAGAAACGCTGACGGGCTACCCACCGAGCGAGTTGCTGGGGAAAGCCGTAGATATTTTTCTGCCAGTGCATTTGCGCGAGCGCCATGCGCAATCCATGCGGGACTACTTCACGGCGCCGCATTCCCGGGCGATGGGCTTGATGGATTTGAAGTTGATGTGCCGCGACGGCAAGATGCTGCCGGTGGACATTTCCCTGGGGCACTGGGAAGACGATGGGGCAAGCCACGCCATTGCCTACATCCGCGATCTGAGCGAGCGTAAGAAGTTCGAAGAGTCATTGCGCCACCAGGCCACCCACGATGAACTCACCGGGCTACCCAATCGCTGGCTGTTTCGTCTGCAGTTGAACCAGGCCTTGGTGCGGGCTGCGCGAACCGGACAACATGTGGCGGTGTTGTTCATTGATCTGGACTACTTCAAAACAGTGAACGACAGTTTCGGACATGCCACGGGAGACGCATTGTTGGTACAGGTAGGCGCGCGTATTCGAAGTGCTTTGCGGGAAAACGACGTCCTGGCACGACTGGGGGGCGATGAGTTCGCTATTTTGCTCACTGATCTGGCGGAGATGGACGAAGTGGTGGGCGTTGGCACCAAGCTGTTGATGTCGATGCAGGCCTCTTATCGGTTGCAGGGCCAGGATGTGTACTCCGGTGGAAGCCTGGGCGTGGCCTTCTACCCGGATGACGCCAAAGATAGTGAAACCCTGCTGCGGTATGCCGATCTGGCCATGTACCAGGCCAAGCAGGCCGGGCGTGGTGCCTATGCTTTTTACTCCAAGGAAATGGACCGACGGGTGCATGAGGACCTGCAACTTCATACGCGCTTGAAAGAGGCCGTGGCAGAGGGAAGCCTGCAACTGTTCTATCAACCGCAGGTGGATGTGATATCGGGTGCCGTCGTCGGCGCCGAGGCCTTGCTGCGCTGGCATGATTCGGTGCTGGGCGATGTGTCACCGGCGCGTTTCATTCCCGTCGCGGAGGCTACCGGGTTGATTCTGCCCCTGTCAGACTGGGTTCTTGAGACGGCGTGCACGCAAATTGCAGCCTGGACCGCAGCGGGGACGCCCGTTCATGTGGCGGTCAATATCTCGGCGCAGCAGTTTGGTCAGCGCAACCTCCCGGTCAAAGTGCTGGCAGCGCTTGAGCGAACCGGTGCGCAGGCGCGATGGCTTGGCATCGAGATCACGGAGTCGGTGGCGATGACGCAACCCGAGCAGGCGCGTGAACAGTTGAACGCTTTGGTGGACCTGGGGTGCAGTGTGGCGTTGGACGATTTTGGCACCGGCTACTCATCGCTTTCCTACCTCAAGGCTTTGCCGGTGAGCAAGCTCAAGATTGACCAGAGCTTCATGAAAGGCATTCCACACGAATCCAGTGACGTCATGATCGCCAAGGCCATCATGGCGCTGGCCCAAAGCCTTGGGCTGACGCTGGTAGCCGAGGGAGTGGAGACCGATGCACAGTTGGCCTTTCTGCGCCAACACGGATGCGAGGTGTACCAGGGCTGGCTGTTTGCCAAGGCCATGCCGCATGCGGAATTGACAGCACTGATTGAAAGAGGCCCCGCCATTGCGCTTTGCCCCATTGCGGCGTAGGCTTATCATGCCGTGATGGGAGGTAATCCAGCATGAAATCCGGTCCAGTCAAAGGCCTTCGCCAATACGCCCGCGTCCCCTTCGCGGCCGCGGTACTGCTACATGTGCAGGACCAGACGCTCAAAGTGCAGTTGATCGACATTGCACTCAAGGGCGCGCTGGTCCAGGTTGACTCCACGGAAAAGCTGGCCTTGCACACCCCCTGCCGCCTGGAACTGCCGCTGGCCGATGATGGTGACGGGGTGGTGATGGCCGGTGTCATTGCGCACCTCGATGGACAGCACGTCGGCATCGAATGCCGCAATATCGACCTCACCAGCCTGACACGCCTGCGCCGCCTCATCGAACTCAACACCGGAGACCCTGACCTGATGGACAGGGAACTGAATCACCTGTTTGGTTGAGTCAGACGTTGAAAAGGGAATGCAATCGCATGTTTCGATGGTGTGGCTGCCGGCTCCCCTTACCATCGGGTCAGCGGGTTGTCTCCCGCCCAAGGAAGTCCTTCATGCTGAACCGATTCGCGGCCGTGCTCGTCGTCTGTGGCGCCTGGTTTTTCGCTTCTCTTCCGGCGGTGGCGCAGCCGCCGGCGATACAGTATTTTCCGGTCGGACCGATCTACGAATACCGGTGGAAGCTGTTGGAACTGGCTCTCGCCCATGCCCCGGCGAAAACTGCCGACGAACCGACCCGGCTGGTACCTTACGCGGACGATGTGACCCAAAACCGCGGCATGCACCTGCTGCAGACCGGGGGCATTGACGTTATCGCTCTGGGCACCAATGCCGAACGGGAAGCAAAGATGCTGCCCATCAAGATCGACATCCTGCGCGGCATCGTGGGTTTTCGGGTGTTCGTTATCCGCGCCTTCGATCAGGCGCGCATCGCCGGCATGGACGAAAAGGCCTTGCGCAAGGAGTTGACCTTCGGCCTGAACAGCCAGTGGGCGGACCTGCCCATCATGCGCGCCAACGGATTCACGGTCGAAACCTCCTCCAGCTATGAAAACCTGTTTGGCATGCTGGTGGCCAAGCGCTTCGACGCTTTTCCGCGCGGCCTCAATGAAGCCGGCCGCGAACTCGACGAGCGCAGACTAGCCTACCCGCAGCTGGCCGTGGAGCGGACCAAGGCGCTGTACTTTCCCTACCCGGTGTACTTTTGGGTCAACAAGGACAACACGGCACTGGCCCAACGCATCGAGCGCGGGCTGACGGCTGCGCTGGCCGATGGGTCGTTTCGCAAACTGTTCGAGACCTACCATGCGACGGAAATCGCCCTGCTGGCAAAGGAAAAACGCCACGTTATCCGGCTGAACAATCCTGTTTTGCCGGCGGGCACGGTAGCGCCCGACACCCACTGGTGGTGGCGTTAAGATGGCCTGCACCGACCCAAAGGAAGACTGATGTTTTCAACGCAGACGCTCTCCCGACGGCTGCTGTACACGATGTTCCCGTGGTACCTGCTGATCGCGCTGGGCATGACGGGCATGCAACTGGCCATCCAGTACGCCAGCGCCAGCCGCGACATTGACAAGGATCTGGCATCCCTGGGCCACACCATCGCGCCCAGCGTGACCAACGCAGTCTGGGAGCTGGACCCGCCGCAGCTGGCTTCCATTGTGCGCGGCGTACGGCAGAACGCCATCGTCAGCGGCGTGCAGATCGAATCCGCCAGCGGCGGCGTCCTGGTCAGTGATGGGGCCATGCCCGCATCACCGGGTGATGTTGGCGGCATCCTCTTCAGTGCCTTCAAACAGACGGTGGTGCCGTTGGTCTACCTATCGCCGCGCGGTGACGACCGCCTGGTAGGCCAGCTCAAGATGTATTCGAGCCACGAGGTGATGTGGGACCGCACCAAATACGGCGTCATGGTGATCCTGCTCAACTCGGTCATTGTCACCACGGCGCTGTGGATGCTGTTCCTGTGGACCATACGTTTTCGCCTGTCCGACACCGTGACCCGGGTTGCACGCGCCGTCGCCAGCTGGCGTTTCCAGCCCAGTGACGCACCGGTTGAGACCATCACCTACCCCTACCGGGACGAGCTGGGTGAGCTGGTCAGGGCTTTCAATGAGAGCCGCAACCAGCTGTTTGAATCCTTGCAAAAGCTCAACGGACTGAACCGGAACCTGGAAAAAATCGTTGCGGCACGCACCCAGGAACTGCAGCAGTCCAAGGAAGAGGCCGAAACCGCCACCCACGCCAAATCGGAATTCCTGGCCAATATGAGCCACGAAATCCGCACCCCCATGAACGCGATTCTGGGCATGCTGTACCTGACTTTGAAGACGGAGCTGACACCGGGCCAGCACAACTACCTGACCAAGGCCCAGGGGGCCGCACTCTCCCTGCTGGGCATCATCAACGACATCCTCGACATCTCCAAGATCGAGGCCGGCAAGGTGGAAATCGAAAGCACGGAATTCGGGCTGGACACCGTGCTGGAGCAGCTGACCGATGCCATTGGCTACCAGTCCGAGCACAAGGGCATCGAATTCCTGATCCGCTACGACGTTGCCATTCCACCCCTGCTGCTGGGCGATCCGCTGCGCCTGGGTCAGGTGTTGCTCAACCTGTGCAGCAATTCCGTGAAGTTCACTGAGCAGGGCCAAGTCGAGCTGGGTTTTCGCTGCGTGACCGTCACCGAGACCGATCTGACGCTGCAGGTCTATGTGCGCGACAGTGGCATAGGCATGGCTCCCGAAGTTCAAGCCGCGTTGTTTGAGAAATTCACGCAGGCTGACCAGTCCACCACCCGTCGTTATGGTGGCACTGGCCTGGGCCTGGCAATCAGCAAGAGCCTGGTGGAGCTGATGGGTGGGCGCATCTGGGTCGAGGATTCGCAGCCCGACAAGGGCACGACAATCTGCTTCACCGTGCAACTCAAAGTCGCACCCCCCAACCAGGTGCGGCGGCTGGAACTGGCCGAACAGGCCGGGCCGCTGCTCAAGGGCATTCGCGTGCTGGTGGTGGACGACAACCAGGTCTCACGCGAGATCCTGGCAGAGATGCTGCGTTTTTTTCATATCGATGCGCGGATGGCCAACGATGGCCCGTCGGCACTCGCGGCCATCGCGCAGTCCTCCGACAAGCCCTATGACCTGGTGCTGATGGACTGGCGCATGCCCGGCATGAACGGTGACGAGGTCACGCGCACACTGCATGCGGACGTCCGCATCGCGCAGCAACCCAAAGTGGTCATGGTCACTGCCTATGGGCGCGAGGATGTGGTCCAACTGGCGGAGGAGGCCGGTGTCGACGGTTTCCTCGTCAAACCAGTGTCGCCGTCCACCATGCTCGACACCATTTTGTCGGTGTTGGGGCGCGGCCGCATTCTGGGTAGCAAGGACAAGCCCCGTGCGTTGACCCACGACCTGACCACCAGTGGTCAACTGGCGGGCGCGCGGCTGTTGCTGGTTGAAGACAACGACATCAACCGTGAATTTGCAACCGAGTTGCTGCGCAGCGAAGGCATTGAGGTCGAGGAGGCGGTTAACGGGTGGGAGGCGGTCGACAAGGTGCAACGCCGGGATTTTGATGCGGTTCTGATGGACATCCAGATGCCGGTGCTCGATGGACTGGACGCTGCCCGCCAGATCCGGGAGCTGGCGCAGACGCCGGGCAAGGAGCGATTTGCCAGTTTGCCCATCATTGCCATGACGGCCCTGGCCATGGCGCAGGATGCCCAAAGAAGCCGGGACGCCGGCATGAACGACCACGTGACCAAACCCGTTGCCCCCGACCGCCTGATGGCCGTGCTGGCCAAATGGGTGCAGTTGCCGGCCCACCGCCGCGGCGCGCGCCTGCCCACGCCGGCGACGGCCGACCTGCCGCCCGAGTTGTTGGCGCTGGCCAGTCTGGACGCCCGCGAAGGCGTGCGCCGCATTGGCGGCAAGGTGGACGCTTACCGCCGCCAGTTGCAGCGTTTTCGTGAGCACTATGCCCACGCCGTCGACGAATTGGAGCGCCAGGCCAGCGTATCCGGACTGCGCGCAGCGCAAGACTACTGCCATGTGCTCAAAGGGGTCGTTGGCAATATCGGCGCCGTGGCGCTGTTTGACAAAGTGGCTGAAATCGATGCCCTGCTGAAGCAGGGCCAGCATCCACAGGCCGAGGCCATGGCGTCGCTGCGGATGCGGTTGCAGGACGTAATGCGCGATATCGACCATCTGGCCGTCATGTCCAAACCGACGCCGACCCGTGCGGCTGCACCGCTGACGCCAAACCAGGTGCGCCAGCGCCTGGACGCTTTGCGGGACGCGCTGGACTATGACCTGGGCAGTGCCGAGCCCCTGTTGGCCGAAATGCGCGCCGGTGTGGTGGACACCGTGCTGGCGAGCGACATCGCGGCGCTGGCCGCGCGCATTGACGTCTTCGACATTGACGCCGCGCAGACCCTGCTGTCCCAACTACAAGAGCGCCTGACACCGCAACCCGAGTGACCCCTCCATGACCCTTACCACCAACGGCCGCGCGCGCATTTTGATCGTTGACGATGTCAACGAGAACCTGCATGCGCTGATGCACATCCTGCGTGACACCTATGCCATCGTGGCGGCCAACACGGGCGAAAAGGCGATCGAGCTGGCCCAGCGCCTGCCGCAACCGGACCTGATTTTGCTGGACATCAAGATGCCTGGCATGGACGGTTATTCCGTGCTGGCCAAGCTCAAGGCCAACCCGCAAACGGCCGACATCCCCGTGATCTTTGTGACCGCGCTGGCCGAGGCCGCCGATGAGGCGCGTGGCCTGACCCTGGGCGTGGCCGACTACATCACCAAGCCGGTCAATCCCGACCTGTTGCACCGGCGCATCCACACCCAGCTGGAGCTGCAACGCCACCGCCGCAACCCGCTGACGCTGGATTTCAAGCAGCACACGGATCCCGAAAACCGGCCCACGCTGCTGCTGGTGGACGATGTGCCTGACAACATCCACGAGTTGATGGAAGCGCTCAAAGACGACTACCGCATCATGGTTGCCAATTCCGGTACTAAAGCCATTGAGCTGGTGCAAGGCCCGACCCCGCCCGATCTGGTGCTGCTGGACATCGTGATGCCCGCGATGGATGGCTACGAGGTCTGCCGGCGCATCAAGGCCACGCCGCTGGGCAATCGCATACCCGTTATTTTTGTCACGGTGGTCGACGCGACCCCGCAGAAGGTAAGGGGCTTTGACCTCGGGGGTGCCGACTACATCACCAAACCCTTTGACATCGACGAAGTCCGGGCACGGGTGCGCACGCACCTGGAGCTGGCCCGCTTGCGCCGCTCGCTGGAACTGCTGGTGGCACAGCGCACCGCGCTACTCAACAAGAGTGAGGAAAAGTACCGCATCCTGGCGGACTACTCGCCCAATTGGGAGTACTGGATGGCGCCCGATGGCAGCTACCTGTATGTGTCACCCGCCTGCGAGCAGGAAACCGGCTATGTGCAGGAGGATTTTTTTGCCGATCCCGGCCTGATGGAAAAGATCATCCACCCCGACGACCTGGCAGCCTGGCGCGCGCAGGGCCCGGCGGCTACGGGTGTCGCACCCGCTCCGCTGGTTTTCCGCATCCGCGCCAAGGATGGCAGCGAACACTGGATAGAGCATGTGCACAAGGCCGTGCTCGATGCGCAGGGCCAGGTCCTGGGGCAACGCGGCTCGCACCGGGACATCTCCAAGCGCCGCGAGGCCGAAGAGCGGCTGGACTTTTTCATCAACCGTGACCCACTCACCGGCCTGCCCAATCGCGCCCTGTTCCACGAACTGCTGGGCCACACCCTGCAGCGGGCCGAGCGCGACCAGGCGCAGTTTGCGCTGCTGTTTGTGGACATGGACAACTTCAAGGCCATCAACGAGAGCCTGGGCCACAGCCTGGGCGACCAGGTGCTGATTGAGGCCGGCCGACGCCTCAAGGAACTGCTGCCAGACCGCGATGCCATTGCCCGTATCAGCGGCGACGAGTTCAACATCATCCTGCACGATAGCGAGGGCATGCCAGGCTTTGATCTGGTGACCCAACGCATGATCGACGCCCTGGCCCGTCCCTTTGAGCTCGATGGTCACAGCCTGTATGTCGGCGCCAGCGCCGGCATTGCGTTGTATCCGGCCGACGGCACGACCGCCGAAACCCTGCAAAGCAATGCCGAGGCCGCACTGCACCAGGCCAAACTGCGCGGGCGCGGCATGTTGCACTTCTTTTCGCCCGAGATGAGTGGCCGGGCCAAGGCGCGCCTGACGCTGGAAGCCGACCTGCGCCGCTCGGTCGAGCGCGACGAGTTGCGGGTGCACTACCAGCCCCAGGTCGACCTGGCCAGTGGGCTGGTGGTGGGACTGGAAGCGCTGGTGCGCTGGCAGCATCCGCAGCGGGGTCTGATTCCACCCATCGAATTCATTCCGCTGGCAGAAGAAAGCGGTTATGTGGTCCAGTTGGGCGACTGGGTCTTGCACAACGCGTGTCGCCAGATCAAACGCTGGTCGGATGCCGGGCTGGCGCCGCGCCAGGTGTCGGTCAATGTGTCGGCCATCCAGCTGAGCCGCGGCCATCTGGTCGAGTCGGTCCGCGATGCGCTGCGGGAAACCGGCATCGCTGCGCACCAGCTGGAGCTGGAAATCACCGAGAGCAGCGTCATGCTGGACCGCGAAAAATCCTTGCAATCGCTGGCGGATCTCAAGGCGCTGGGGGTGAAACTGTCGATTGATGACTTTGGCACCGGCTATTCGTCGATGGCCTACCTGCAGCAGTTAGAGGTGCACAAACTCAAGGTGGACATGGCCTTTGTGCGTGACATGACCACCAACGCCGGCAACGCCTCCATCGTCAAGGCCGTGATCGCACTGGGACACAGTCTGGGACTGGAAGTCATCGCCGAAGGGGTGGAAACACTGGACCAGGCGCGGCAGCTGCGCCAGCTGGAATGCGACGTCATTCAGGGCTACCTGATCAGCCGCCCCCTGCCGGTGGACGCCATGACAGACTTTTTGGCGACGTTCAAGCCCCTGGACGCAGGCATCTAGCCTTGTCAGCTGTGGCAAACTCCCGCCCTTGATAGAAATTCGGGGGCCGTTCTGGCGCCCACCTACCTGAGTCAGCGTTTTTCCCGCCATGCAAAAAATCATCGCGCAGATCGCGCAAGAAATCCGTGTTCGTCCCCAACAGGTGGAAGCCGCCGTGCAACTGCTCGATGGCGGCGCCACCGTGCCCTTTATCGCCCGCTACCGCAAGGAGGTCACCGACGGGCTGGACGACATCCAGTTGCGCGAGCTCGAAGCCCGCCTGTCCTACCTGCGCGAACTGCGCGACCGCAAAGAGGCCGTCTGCAAGGCCATTGACGAGCAGGGCAAGCTGACGCCCGTGCTGATCGCTGCCATCCACAACGCCGCCACCAAGCAGGAGGTGGAAGACATTTACCTGCCGTTCAAGCTCAAGCGCCGCACCAAGGGCCAGTTGGCCCGGGAAGCCGGGCTGGAGCCGCTGGCCGATGCGCTGTTCAACGACCCCACGCTGGTACCGGCCGAAGCCGCTGTGGCCTATCTGATCCCCATGCGCCCGGTGGTGGAGGGCGAAGACAAGGAGCCCGATTTCTCCACCGTGCAAGCGGTGCTGGATGGTGTGCGTGATCTGCTCTCCGAACGCTGGGCCGAGAACCCGGCCCTGGTGCAGGACCTGCGCGAATGGCTGTGGTCCGAGGGCCTGTTGAAATCCACGCTGATGGACGGCAAGGACGAAAACAACGCCGATGTCGCCAAGTTCCGCGACTACTTTGACTACGACGAACCCATTGGCCGCGTGCCCTCGCACCGGGCTTTGGCTGTGTTCCGGGGGCGGGCGCTGGAGATCCTGGATGCCAAGCTCGTGCTTCCAGAGCCGGAGCTTGGATCAAATAGGCCTCTAGCCCTCGCCAATTCTGCACCAGCCGCTACCAAAACAGGAGCATCTGCAACACCGGGTCGCGCTGCACCGGTAGTGTCTCTGGCCGAAGGCCGTATCGCTTTGAAGCTGGGCTGGAGCCATGCCGGTCGCGCGGCCGACGATCTGATCCGCAAATGCGTGGCATGGACCTGGAAGGTCAAGCTCAGCATGTCCACCGAGCGCGACCTGTTCACCCGGTTGCGCGAAGAGGCCGAGAAGGTGGCGATCAAGGTGTTTGCCGACAACCTTCGCGACCTGTTGCTGGCCGCTCCGGCCGGTCCACGTGTGGTGATGGGCCTGGACCCCGGCATCCGTACCGGCGTCAAGGTGGCGGTGGTGGATTCCACCGGCAAGCTGGTGGAGACCGCCACGGTGTTCCCACACGAGCCCAAGCGCGATTGGGAAGGCTCGCTACACGCGCTGGGCAAGCTGTGCGCCAAGCACAGCGTGAACCTGATCGCCATTGGCAACGGCACGGCCAGCCGCGAGACCGACAAACTGGCCGGCGACCTGATCAAGCTGCTGGCCAAGATGGCCGCCCAGGCCGGCGCGCCCGAGATCAAGGTGGATAAGGTGGTGGTGTCCGAGGCCGGCGCCTCGGTCTATTCCGCCAGCGAATTTGCGTCCCAAGAGATGCCCGATGTGGATGTCAGCCTGCGCGGCGCGGCGTCGATTGCACGGCGCCTGCAGGACCCGCTGGCCGAGCTGGTCAAGATCGATCCCAAGAGCATTGGCGTGGGCCAATACCAGCACGACGTCAACCAGAGCGAACTGGCCCGCACGCTGGACACCGTGGTGGAAGACTGTGTGAACTCGGTCGGTGTGGACCTGAATACGGCCAGCGTGCCGCTGCTGAGCCGCGTGTCTGGTCTGTCCGGCACCGTGGCCAAGGCCGTGGTGCGGTGGCGCGAGGCCAATGGCGCCTTTGGCAGCCGCCAGGATTTGCTCAAGGTCACCGGCCTGGGGGCCAAGACCTTCGAGCAGGCGGCAGGCTTTTTGCGCATTCGCGGTGGCAACAACCCGCTGGACATGACCGGCGTGCACCCCGAGACCTACCCGGTCGTGGAACAGATCATTGCCAAAACCGGCAAGCCGGTAGCCGAGATCATGGGCCGCGCCGACATGCTCAAGACGCTGCGCCCCGAGCTGTTCGCCAACGAGAAATTCGGTGTCATCACCGTCAAGGACATTCTGGGCGAGCTGGAAAAGCCCGGCCGCGATCCGCGCCCCGACTTCAAGGTGGCGCGCTTCAACGACGGCGTGGACGACATCAAAGATCTGAAGGAAGGCATGATCCTGGAGGGCACCGTCAGCAACGTGGCCGCCTTTGGCGCCTTTATCGACCTGGGCGTGCACCAGGACGGCCTGGTCCATGTGAGCCAGTTGGCGCACAAGTTCGTCAACGACGCACGCGAAGTGGTCAAGACCGGAGACATCGTCAAGGTCCAAGTGGTGGAAGTGGACGTGGCCCGCAAGCGCATTGCATTGACGATGAAGATTGGCGCAGCTCCGGCGCGATCGGCCAGCGACAGGGCAGGGGACAACCGCTACCAGAGCGCCGGACGGGGCCAAAGCCAGCAGGGCGGTCAAGTTGGCAGTGCGTCCTTGGGCGCCTCGGCCATGGCTTCGGCCTTTGCCAAGCTCAAGCGATAGGGGCGCGGGCTAGCTCGCTATGGGGCGCTCAAACGGTACTTGTCGATTACACGCGCGAGTCGGCCATCCCTCTTCATGCGCCCCAGTTCCCGGTTGAAGTGGGCCACAAACTCTGACCACTGGGGTCCGAACATGAGCCGGTATTCGTAGCCATCGAGCTCTGTTTCGGACGCGGTGAACTGGTCATGCAGGTTTTCGGTCTTGATCAGCCATAGCGCGACTAATTCGTTCATGACCAGCGCATCGGTTCGTCCCGCCTGCAGCATCAGCAGCATGGATTTTTCGGTACCGGCGTCTGCACGCAGGATCTTCTTGGAATCAAAGTACGGCGTCAACAGCGGATAGATGTAGCCCAGGTGTGTCCCCAGCGACTTGCCCAGCAGATCGTCTGGCGAGCGGTAATTCAAGGGGGCTTGCCGACGCGAAAAAACCAGGTCCCGGATCCGTACGACGGGGTCTGTAAACAGGAATACCTTGGGGTCACCGCCCCACTCGATGGCCCGGGGTGATGCGTCCAGCTGCTTATCCAGAATCATCTGCTCCACGCGCTTCTTCGGAGCATCCGTGTGCCGAATCTGGTAACCCTGAAGGGCTGCGATTTCCCGCAACACATCCACCACGATGCCGGAAGTTGGCTGACCGGGTGCAACGATGATGAAGGGGGGAAACCCGCCGGGTGGAGTGGCCAGACGTATCGTCTTGTCAGCCGCCAAAGCGTTGCCCATCCACATGATGAGTACAAACAAGGGGAACAGGCGCTTCATGGTGGGCGTACCTCGGTACTTTGTCATGGCACTGTACCCGATGCAGAGCCCTTCGCAACCGGGCCATAATGAAATACCTATGAGGACCTCCCTATCATGAAACTCAGTGCGTTGCTGGAACTGCAGTTCAATTTGCCCAGCATCCCCAAGGTCGTGGCGCTGCTGCTGTCGGAGCTGGATCGCCCCGAAGTCGACCTGCGAAAAATCACCCAGCTGATCAGCACCGACCCGGCACTCACCACGCGCCTGCTGCAGCTGGCCAACTCCTCTTTCTTCAAGCTGTCGGGCAAGATCAGCAGCGTCTCCGAAGCGCTGGCGGTGCTCGATCTGGCCCATGTGAAAACCATGGCCCAAGCGGCTGCCAGCAGCACGTCGCCCAAGGCGGTTCCGGGCATCAATCTGGCACGGTTTTGGGAGTACAGCCTGAACACTGCGCGGGTGTCGCGCGCGCTGGCCGGTCTGGTGCGGCAAAACCAGCAGGCCGCCTTTACCTGCGGGCTGATACACGCCATTGGTGAGCTGGCCATGCACCTGGCCATGCCCGAGGTGATGGTCCCGCTGGACAAGGACGTGCCGCCCCTTGATATGCGCCGAGCGCGCGCCGAGCGCCGCGAGTTTGGCTACTGCTATGCCTCGGTCGGCGCGGGCTATGCGCGCATGTGGCAATTTCCGGAGCCCATGGTGGATGCCCTGGAGCACCAATACGCCCCGTTTGAGAACAATGTGTACGAGCCACTGGCCGGTGTCATCCACCTGGCATCGTGGCGGGCCCGGGGCAAGGAGGCGGGTCTGAGTGAACGCGCGCTGGCTGTCTCTTTTCCCGATCCGGTGGGAATTGCGCTTGACCTGGACATCGACGCCGTGCTGCAGCAAGACCCGTTTGACTGGGCCGCGCATACGTGACCCCCGCGCTCCATATTTACGCCGGGCCAATGGCCCGCGAGGCCATCGCCAAAAACGGTTTGCAGCCTGGCGACATCCGCACCATTCCGGCAGCGGCGGGCGGCCCCAAGGGGCTGCTGCTGGGTGCCCTGGACCGGTTCATCTTTGGTGACTGGCTGCCCCGCTCCACTCAGCCGATTGACCTGGTTGGCGCCTCGATTGGCGCCTGGCGCATGTCCACCGCCTGTCTGAACCAGCCTGTCGCCGCCTTCGCTCGTCTGGAGCATGACTACATCCACCAGGACTACGCCGTGCCGCCCGGTCAAAAGCGGCTGGCCGCGGCACAGATCAGCGAGCTGTTTGGCAAAAACCTGCAGGCTTTCTACGCCGGTCGGGTGGATGAGATTCTGTCGCATCCCCGCTTTCGCCTGCACATCGTCACCTCGCGCGGACGCCACCTGCTGAACACCGAACACGGTTTGCGCACACCCCTGGGCTACTTCGGCGCCTACCTGACGAATGTGGTGCGTCGCAAAAGCATGGGGGCCTGGCTGGAGCGCGTGGTGTTTTCAAGCCCCGTGTGTGACCCCCACGCTCCGCCGCTACGCGGGTCGCTGCCCCCCGAGGGGGCTAACCTGCCTTGGGGCGGCCCTGCGGCAGGTTGCACTTGTGCACCACTTCCATTCGGTACGCAGGACTACCGCACGCGCCAGGTAGCATTGAGCGAACGCAATTTCAATCCGGCGCTGCAGGCAAGCTGCTCCATTCCCTTTGTGCTCCAGGCGGTCCACAACATCCCGGGCGCTCCACCGGGCGCCTATTGGGATGGCGGCTTCACCGACTACCACCTTCATTTGAACTATCCGGCCGCCGTTCGCAACACTACGAATTCAATAGCAACATACCCAATGGATTCGAGGGCTAGCGGTCAGAATGACCAACAGGGTTTGGTGCTGTACCCGCATTTCCAGAAGGCCGTGGTGCCGGGCTGGCTGGACAAGAGCCTGAAGTGGCGCCACCGTGCCACCCACCATCTCGACACCATGGTGCTGCTGGCGCCCAACCCCGAGTGGGTCAAGACCCTGCCCAATGGCAAGCTGCCTGACCGCACCGACTTCACCCACTACGGCAATGACCTGGCCGGGCGGGTAAAGGCCTGGAACACGGCGTGCAGTGCCAGTGCGCAACTGGTGGATGAGTTTGCGGCCTGGTTGGAACGACCTGACCCCCAGCTGGTTCAACCCCTATGACGCGCTGGCTGATGGCCGTCCTTGTGGCTTGGGCGGTGTGCATTGCGCCCCAGGCCATGGCGCAGAGTGGCTGGCGCGTCCAGCACTTTGCGCTGCAGCTGGAGCCGCACTTCGAGACCCGCAGCTTTACCGGTGCGTTGGCCATGGACTTCACGGTGCAGGACGCTACGCTGCAGCACCTGGACCTGGACGCCGGGGATCTGCAAGTGGCAGGCGTTCAATTGGGCACCGCAGCCATGGTGTTCGAAAGGCATGCCAGGCAGTTGCGCGTGCTCTTACCCAAGGGCTTGGCGACCGGCAATCCACTGCAACTCAGAATCGTGTACGAGGGCAAGGCCAGTAGCGGCTTGCGGTTCGATGCCGATACCCAACAGGTAGCCACCGCTTTTTCCACCAGTCTGTGGATGCCCTGTCTGGACGATCCCGCCGTGCGGGCCAGCTTTGCACTGACCCTGAATCTGCCGGACGGTATGCTCAGCGTTGGCAATGGCGAGCGGGTCGGGGAGCCCACCCACATGGGGGTCCTGATGCGACATGCGTGGCGTCTCGATACCCCCATGCCCAGCTACCTGTATGGCTTTGCCGCCGGCCGGTTTATGCGGGCCAGGCAGATGGCAGGGGCGACCTCCCTGGAGTTCTTCGGGCCAGCGCCGTTCACCCCACAATCGCTGCCCCAGATCTTTGCCGACACGGCCGACATGCTGGCGTTCTATGCCGACAAGGCAGGCATGGCGTATCCATTCCCCGCCTACCGCCAGGTTCTACTGACGGGCCCCGCGGCGCAGGAAATGGCGGGTTTTTCGGTGATGGGCGCGCGCTACGGCACGCGCGTGCTGGCCAATTCTCAGGCTATCTGGCTGGGTGCACACGAAGCGGCGCACCAGTGGTGGGGCAATGGTGTGACCAACCGGTCCTGGCGGCACTTCTGGCTCAACGAAGGCATCGCCACCTTCATGACGGCGGCCTACCTGGAGCACCGCTTCGGTGCCGAGGAATACCGGGACCAGATCGCGGCGGCGCGCACCAAATACACGGCCCTGAAGGAAGCCGGGATGGACCGCTCGCTGGCGTTTCCCGACTGGGACGCGCCGACGGCCGCCGACCGTTCACTGGTCTACGACAAGGGCGCCCTGGTGGTGCACGAACTGCGTACGCTGATGGGGGAGGAACTCTTCTGGAAGGGCCTGCGCCACTACACCCGCACGCACTGGGGGCAATCGGTGGAGACGGCTGACTTCCAGCGCGCCATGGAGTCAGCCAGCGGCCTGGACCTGCAGGCGTTTTTCAAACGCTGGGTTTACCTGCAGAGCGAATGAGCCCCCACGTGGCTCCGTTTAACGGCCAAACAGCCCTTTGAGCACATTGGCAGGGTTGGGGAGCGACAAGCCTTTGGGGGGTGCGTCGTCGGTGGCGTCTGGAGGCATCTCGTTATTGCCTGGCGGCTGTATCCTGCGTGACTTGACGGCAGGGTTGTCCGCGCCGCGTGCGCCGTGCTGCGGCTCAATTTCTTCGCCCAGCATGGCCATGGTTTGTGACTTCACCCGCAAGCGCACCGACCACTCCTGGTCCCATGGCACTTTGGGGTCGGTTGGCCGGGGCGGGTGGACGAATCCGTGTTCGCCACCATAGGCAATCATGCGCAGCATGGCACCAGAGTTGTCACCGCCCCGTCGCGAACCGCCGCCACCCCCGGCCATGATGCCTTTGGGCACGGCACACTGCGTCACTCCGGCGCCCAGCAGCACCTTTTCGGTCGTCCACTTGTCGATGGTGCTGTTGGAGAGGTAGTCAAACAGGCCAAAGCCGGTATCGGGCACCTCGCTGCTGGACCAGAAGATCATGTCATCGCCCTGGGCACCCATGGCGTGCAGGAAGTAGGCCCTGGCATTGGTGACCGGAGCCCAGCTCAGCGCCACGCTGTCGCTGAGGCCACCCTGGCTTTGCAGTTCGATGGCGGGCATGATGTCGTGGGCTGGCCCCAGGTTGAACCGGAAGGAATCGGGCACCGAGTCGCCCTGCACCTGATGTTCACCGATGAGAGAAGCGTCGCGCGGAATGCTGCGCTGGTCGCGTTCGTTGGGGAACACGTCATAGCCCGCACGAACCTTTGCACCGCGATCCGGTGCGAAGCGGCCGCTGAAGGCGCTGCCAAAGGCTGCGGCAGAGTCAGCGGACAACTTGCTCAGGTCGAGAACGCGGGGCTGGCCTGAGCGCACGGTGGGGCTACAACCCCAATAGAACAGGATTCTGCCTTTGGGCTTTTCGTATTCGGTCGGGGCACCCTGGCCGCCTTTTTCCTCGACAACTTTGTCCGGAATAACTGGCAGAAGGGGCAATTTTTCACCCAGCTTCAGTCCCGCCGGAATGCGCTGCGCGGCTTCAATGCCGGGCTTCAATCCGTTCCATAGGGCAATGTCCAGTATGCGTGGGGGCATGACATGAAAGCCGCGGGCCGACCCGTAGTACTCACGGCCAGTGCTATTGGCTCCCGGGCCGCCACGGCCCATGCCGCCCAGACCTGCCATCAGCCCGCCCATGCCAGGCATGTCCATCTCTGGCATGCCCGCCATTCCACCGGTTGACACATCCATCCAGAGCATGACCTTGGGCGGTCGCACGATCTGCTGTGTGGTTTGCGCGGGGGCTGCGCTGGCGAGCATGAGCAGGACAGCGGCACCTAAATGACCGCGCGAGAATGGCATGGGTGTCATCTGATCTCCCTCTGAGTGGAGCTCAAACTATAGGCCAATTGTGGGCCTACCGGCAAGTCTGCACGGCCTACATCGACTGGGCCAGCATGGCGCGGTAGTCATCGGCCGTGGCCAGACGCGGGCCGGTCTTGTGGCAGTGGTCGGCCAAGGCACCGGTAATGATCTGGTCAAACTGCGACGCCTGCACACCCATTTCGGCCAAACCACGGGGCAGGCCCAGGCGGGCATTCATGTCCTGAATGGCAGGACCAATGTCACTGGGAGAAGCCAGGCCCATGGCATGGGCCATGCGCCCCAGACGGTTCTCTTTGGTAATCGAATCCGCGGTGGCATTGAAGGCAATCACGGCGGGCAGGAACATGGCGTTGAGCGTGCCATGGTGCAGTCGTGGGTCCACGCCACCCAGGCTATGGCTCAGTGAATGCACGCAGCCCAGGCCCTTCTGGAACGCCATGGCGCCTTGCATCGACGCGCTCATCATGTTCAGCCGCGCTTCCCGGTCCAGGCCGTCCTTGGTGGCCTTTTCAATAGACGCCCACCCGCGCTCCAGGCCATCCAGCGCAATGCCGTCGGCCGGCGGGTTGAAAGCCGGCGCCATAAAGGTTTCCATGCAGTGGGCAATGGCGTCCATGCCGGTGGCGGCCGTCAGCTTGGGCGGCAGGCCGAAGGTCAGTTCCGGGTCGCAGATGGCGGTTTTGGGGACCAGGTGCCAGGAGTGGAAACCCAGCTTGCGGTGGTCGTCCACGATGATGATGGCGCCGCGCGCCACTTCGCTGCCCGTGCCGCTGGTGGTGGGCACGGCGATGATGGGGGCCACGCGTTCGGTGATGCGGGGCGATCCGCCTTCGATGGTGGCGTAGTGGGTGAGGGGGCCTTCGTGCGTGGCAGCAATCGCCACGCCCTTGGCGCAGTCAATGGCCGAGCCGCCGCCCACGGCGATCAGGCCATCGCACTGGTTGGCGTGGTATGCGGCCACCGCGGCGCGCACGGCGGCCTCGGTGGGGTTGGACGGCGTCTGGTCGAACACGGCCACCGGCAAGCCCGAGAGGGCGTCCAGCGCCTTCTGCAGCACACCGGCCGCCTTGACTCCCGGATCTGTGACGATCAACGGGCGCTTCATGCCGACGCGCTCGCACTCCTGCTTGAGCAGGCGCACGGCCCCAAATTCAAACTGGATCTGTGTCACGTAGTAGATGAGTGCCATGGTGTGCTGCGGTTAGGATGGAAAAATGCCACTGTACCAAGATCAATTGCCACTATGAGTCACCACCGTAACCCGAAATCCCTGCTGACACCGGCCATGCACGGCGTGCTGGAGCGCATGGCGCGTGCCGGCCACATGCCCCTGCATGCGCTGACGCCCGTGCAAGCCCGAGCAGCCTACGCCGCCGGCGCCGACGTACTGGAACTGCCGCTGCACCCCATGGCAAGGGTCGAGGATTTTCATATCCCGGCGCGGGACGGCTTTGCCATACCGGTGCGCCTGGTGGCGCCCGACGCAGGGCGCTTGCCGGTACTGGTCTACTTCCACGGCGGCGGTTTCACCATCGGCGGCATCGCCACGCACGACGGGCTTTGCCGGCAACTGGCACACCATGCCCACTGCGCGGTACTGTCCGTAGACTACAGGCTGGCGCCGGAACACAAATTCCCGACCGCGGTGGAAGACGCCTGGGATGTGGTGCAGTGGGTCGTCCAGCAGGGCGGCGCCCGAAACCTGTCCAGCGGTCAGCTGGCCGTCGGCGGCGACAGTGCCGGCGGGACGCTGGCTGCGGTGTGTGCCATTCTGGCCCGTGACGCCAATATCCGGCTGGCCCTGCAGCTGCTGTTCTATCCGGGTACGGCGGCGCACCAGAACGCGCAATCCCACCGCAGATTTGCCCATGGCTTTGTGCTGGAAGAGCCGCACATCACCTTCTTTTTTAACCACTATATCCGCACCCCGGCCGACCGGGAAGATTGGCGTTTTGCGCCGCTGGATGGTGCGGACGCCTCCGGCCACCAGGTGGATGTGGGCGGCGTGGCGCCAGCGTGGTTCGGTTTGGCGGAGTGCGACCCGCTGGTCGACGAAGGCGTGCAGTATGCTGACCGGCTGCGCATGGCGGGTGTGGCGGTGGACCTGGAAATCTACCGGGGTGTGGTGCACGAATTCATCAAGATGGGCCGCGCCATTCCCGAGGCGGCCATGTGCCACGCCGACGCCGCCCGCGCCCTCAAACACGCATTTCAGGAGAAGAATTGATGAGCAGTACCCAACGATCTGATTTCCGCTGCTGGCACCGCCTGCGCGTGCGCTGGGCCGAGATAGATATGCAGAAAGTTGTCTTCAATGCCCACTACCTGATGTACATCGACACCGCGATGGCCGACTACTGGCGCGCCCTGGCGCTGCCCTACGAGTCCGCCATGCACCTGCTGGGCGGCGACATCTTCGTCAAGAAGGCCAGCGTGGAGTACCACGCTTCAGCCCGCTACGACGACCAGCTCGAGGTGGGGCTGCGCTGCGGGCGCATCGGCAACTCGTCCATCGTGTTCGAGGCGGCCATCTTCCGGGGTGACGCGCTCATCGTCACCGCCGAGCTGGTCTACGTGTATGTCGACCCCACCACGCAGTTGTCGCAACCGGTGCCGCCCGCGCTGCGCGCGATTTTCGAGGCGTTTGAGGGCGGGCAAACCCTTACCGCCTTGACGGTTGGTGACTGGGCCGTTTTGGGCAAGCAGGCGTCGGCGCTACGTCAGGATGTGTTCGTGCAGGAGCAGGGCATAGGCGCGCACATGGTCTGGGACGATGCCGACGCCGGGGCGGTCCATGCCGTGGTGTGCAACCGCCTGGGCCAGCCCATTGCCACTGGGCGGCTGCTGCAGCACGGGCCAGGCGTGGCACGCATCGGGCGCATGGCGGTCAACCGCGGCTTGCGTGGCTCGCAACTGGGGCGGGAGGTGTTGGTGGCATTGATAGAAGCCGCACGCCTGCGCGGTGACACCGAGGTCATGCTGCATGCCCAAACCAGCGCCGAGGGTTTTTACCGGCGGCTAGGCTTTGCCGTGCGTGGGCCGGTATTCGAGGAGGCGGGGGTGCAGCACATCGAAATGGTGCTGCCCCTGGTATCAGAAGCCCAGTGAGGCCAGCAGGTCGTCCACGTCGCCTTGCGCCAGGGCAACGTCGGTGGCCTGGGGGCCCTGCAGCTGGTGGGTTTCTCCGGTGAATGCCACGGCTTCCTTGGGCAGTTGATTGGGCGCACTGTCGACCAGCAACTGCACCAACTCCAGTTCGGTGCGGTTGATGATGTCAATGACCTTCTTGATGACTTGCCCCGACAGGTCCTGGAAATCCTGGGCCATCATGATGTCGCTGAGAATGGCCCCCTGCTTGCCGGCGAACTCCGCCGTGCGTTCCGCAAACTTGCCGCAAACACCCATCAGCGCACGGGCGCGTTCGACGGTCAAGTCCGGCGATGCTGCCATGCGGTTCAAGGACTGCCCCAGCTCCTCGCCGCGCTTGACGAGGTCATCGCATTCCGGCTTGGCGGCGTCGACCAGGTTCAGTACCGTATTGGCCGCGTTCTCGGTCATTTTGCCGACGTGGGCCAAACGCTCGCGCGCATTGGGAAATTCCTCCACAACGTCATGCAACTCGGTGCCACCGCCCAGCACACTGAACGCCTCATGCATTTCCCGGGTGATGGCGCCCAGGCGTGCAAACGCCTCTTCTTTGCTTATCGGTCTAGTCATCTTTGAAACCAATCCCTTCTGGACATTTTGTTTGAATTTGGTGCAATTGTGAAAGGCCAATCAGCCACACCCGCAATTTACCTTCAATTTGCCGGTTTGCGTGACACTGGCATCAAATGTCGTCCAGTAATGCGTAGGGCAGGGGCAGAATCTGCAACGCCTGCCCCGTGCTGGTGCCCAGGTGCAAGCTTCCTTTTTCCACCGCTGCCAATTGGGCGGAAACAATGGCGTCAAAGCCCCCCTGTGGCGCGGGCGCTGCCTGAACCACGGTGCCAGCTGGTTGGCTGTCGTCATCCGCAGAAAACAGGGCATCCCCGGCAGCCACGGGCGCATCCACATGGACCACAAAGGCCCGGCGCTTCAGGGTTCCGCGAAACTGGCTGCGTGCGACGACTTCCTGGCCGGGGTAGCAACCCTTCTTGAAATTGACCCCACCCACCGACTCGTAGTTCAGCATTTGCGGCACAAATGCCTCTACCACCGGTGCCGACAGCGTAGCGATGCCGCTGCGTACCTCACTCCACAGCCACTGTGTCAGGTCCAGAGCCTGGCCCTGGGGTGCAGGTGACGCCGCCGGCCCAACCCAGAGTTGGCGCGGGACGGCACCCGCGGGGTACAAATTGACCACCGTGCATTCATCAAAGTCAGCCTTGGCCCACACAGAATGGTCACCTGAAGCTATTGATTTAGTAGCATCACCCGCCAGGCCGTAGAGCGCATACTCGGCCGAGGCATCGCTCAACTTCGCCTTGGCGCGCATGACAAACATGGACAGGCGCTTCAGGGTGGGCGCCAGAATATCCTGGCTGCACACCAGCAGGATTTCGCTGCCACTGCGCTTGAAGCCAATGAAGCTGGCCTGCATGCGGCCCTTGGCGGAACAGAAGGCGGCCAGTCGCGCGGTGTGCAGATCGAGCAGCGAGAAGTCCTGGGTCAACTGCCCATGGATAAATTTTGCAGCGTCGTCGCCGACGATTTTGATGACCCCCAAGTGGGTAAGATGCGCGACCCCGTTCAACGGGGGGATGTCAATGGTGGCCGCTGGTAAATGCTGAGTCGTCGTGTTCATGCTCTGAATTATCATTCCTCCCATCATTTCACAAGGCTTGTAGGGCTGTGCGTTTCTTCTTTGTTGTCGTTCTAGCCCTTGCCCTGGGTGTTCTGGGTGTCGGATACGGGTGGCTGAATGCTCCGCTGGAACTCTCTACGCCCGCGGTGGACCTGTCCATTGAGCCGGGTGCCAGTGCCCGCGATGTGGCGCAGGCCGTTGCCGATGCGGGTGTCGCCATCAACCCCATGCTGCTCCATGGCTGGTTTCGCGTGTCGGGGCAATCCCGCCAGATCCGCGCCGGCAGCTACGAGCTGGACCGTACCACCACGCCGCGCAGTCTGTTGCAAAAGCTGGTTCGCGGCGAAGAGGCCCTGCGCAGCGTCACGCTGGTCGAAGGCTGGACCTTTCGCCAGGTTCGCGACGCCCTGCAAAAGGCCGAGCAACTCAAACCGGATTCCCAGGGACTCAGCGCCAACGACATCATGGCGCAGTTGGGTCAACCGGGCGTGCCAGCAGAGGGGCATTTCTTCCCCGACACCTACACCTACAGCAAAGGCTCCAGCGATCTGGCTGTGCTCAGGCGGGCCCTGCGGGCCATGGACAAAAGACTGGCGGCCGCCTGGGCGCTGCGCGATCCCCAGTCGCCCCTGCAGAGCCCGGAGCAAGCCCTGGTGCTGGCCAGCATTGTCGAGAAAGAAACCGGTACACCCAGTGATCGCGCCACCATTGCGGCAGTGTTCACCAACCGGTTGCGTCTGGGCATGCGCCTGCAAACCGACCCCACCGTGATCTATGGACTGGGCGCCGCCTTTGACGGCAATCTGCGCAAGAAAGACCTGTTAGCCGATACTCCGTGGAACACCTACACCCGCATCGGCCTGCCGCCCACACCGATAGCCATGCCCGGCAAGGCGGCCTTGTTGGCGGCGGTGCAGCCTGCGCCCTCCAAGGCCTTGTACTTCGTGGCCCGGGGCGACGGCAGTAGCCAGTTCAGCACAAGCCTGGACGAGCACAATAGGGCAGTCAACAAATACCAGCGTGGCCAATAGACCAACGAAATGCAGCCAGTGAAGAAGGCCATGAACGGAACATTTATCAGCTTTGAGGGCATTGACGGCGCCGGAAAGTCCACCCACATCGACCGCCTGGCCCAGTCCTTCCGGGCGCAGGGCAGGGTGGTCACCCTGACCCGCGAGCCCGGCGGAACGCCGCTGGCCGAGCAGTTGCGCCAGATGGTCCTGAACGACCCCATGGACGCCATGACCGAGGCCTTGCTGGTGTTTGCCGCACGGCGTGACCACATCCGACAAGTGATCGTCCCAGCACTGGCTCGGAGCGAGGTGGTATTGTGTGACCGCTTTACCGACGCGACGTTTGCCTACCAAGGGGCGGGCCGTGGTTTTGAATGGCAAACCCTGTTGGTGCTGGAGTCCTGGGTGCAGGCCCATCCGGATCAGCCGGACCGCCTGGTCCAGCCGGATCTGACCCTGTGGTTTGACCTGCCCGCCAGCATTGCGGCGCAGCGTCTGGCGGGCGCCCGCGTGCCCGACAAGTTTGAATCGCAGCCCCAGGCTTTTTTTGAAAAGGTGGCCAGCGGCTATGCCCAGCGGCTGGCCGCAGATCCCACGCGGTTTGCCCGCATCCACGCGGACCAGACACCTGCGGCCGTGTGGAACGATGTGGAGCAGGCTGTGCGATCCAAGGGATTTTTGCCATGTTGAACACTCCTGCCATGGGCGACCCTGCTGCTGCAGACCCGCCGCCGTGGATTGCGGCCCAGGCCCAGCTGTTGCTGGCGCAACGCGGCCACGCATGGTTGCTGCACGGTCCGTCCGGGCTGGGGCAGTATGGGTTGGCCATGGCGCTGGCACGCGCATGGCTGTGCGAGAACGCTACACCGGCCGGGGCCTGTGGGGTGTGCGGCAGTTGCCATGCTATCGATGTCCGCACCCACGCGGATCTGTGTGTCCTGATGCCCGAGACCACCTTACTGGAGCTGGGCTGGCCCTTGGGTGAGAAAGCGCAGAACGAGATAGACGATAAGAAGCGCAAGGCCAGCAAGGAAATCCGGGTGGACGCCATGCGTGAAGCCGTCGAATTTTCCCAGCGCACCAGCGCTCGCGGCCGTGGCAAGGTGGTGCTGGTGTTTCCCGCCGAGCAAATGAACACCATCACTGCCAACGCCTTGCTAAAGACACTGGAGGAGCCGCCGGGCGACGTGAAATTTGTGCTGGGCAGTGAATCTGCGCATCAGCTGCTGCCGACCATCCGCAGCCGCTGCCTGGGGCATGCCATGCACTGGCCCGATGCGGCAAGCAGCCAGCGCTGGATGCAATCGCGTGGATTTGATGCGACCCAGGCGCGGTTGTTGCTCCAGTCCATGGGTGGTCGGCCAGAAGATGCACAAGCTTTTGCGGCTTCCGGGCGGGACCCTGCTGCCTGGCCCAATCTGCCCAAGGCCCTGTCGCGCGGAGACGTGGGCTTCTTCAAGGACTGGACAATTCCCCAGACGCTGGACGCGCTGCACAAGCTGTGCCACGACCTGATGGCACTGCACTGTGGCGCTGCACCCCGTTTTTTTGCACCCCATGACCTCGGCGCAGGTGCCTCTATTGCGGCACTGAGTGACTGGAGTCGGGCCCTGTCCCGTACCATGCGCACCATGGACCACCCCTTTAACGCCGGTTTGATGCTGGAAGCCCTTGTGGGGCAGGCCAAATCGGTTCTAAACTCAGGCACACCATGAGTACAGCCCCAACGACTCCCCCCAGGCCCAGCGTCATCCAGCTGTCCATCAAGGAAAAAGCGGCCCTGTATGCTGCCTACATTCCCATTTTTAGCGAAGGCGGCGTGTTCATCCCGACCGCTCGGGAATACGCACTGGGAGACGACGTGTACGTGTTGCTGTCATTGCCAGAAGACATGCAGCGCTATCCGGTGGCCGGAAAAGTGGCCTGGGTCACCCCAGCCAAGGCTGCGGGTGGGCGTACACAGGGTGTGGGCATTACGTTTCCAAAGGATGAGAAATCCCGTGCTCTGAAACTGAAGATTGAAGAGATCCTCGGTGCCCACATGGCATCCGAGCGCCCGACCCAAACCATTTGAGCCGGATTCCCCCGATTCGCGATTGCAGCGCCCTGTCAATCGCCTCTTAAAGCGTCCTGTGCGGCGCACACCATGTTTACTGACTCCCACTGCCACTTGACGTTTCCCGAACTGGTCGCCTCGCTGCCCGCTATTCGCCAGGCTATGGCGGATGCCCAGGTTGACCGGGCGCTGTGCATTTGCACGACGCTGGAAGAGTTTCCCGATGTGCACGCTTTGGCCACCCAATATGACAACTTCTGGGCCAGCGTGGGCGTACACCCGGACAATGAAGGCGTGACCGAACCGACATTGGACGATCTTCTGCAACGCGGGCAACTGCCGCGCGTAGTGGCCATTGGAGAAACCGGACTCGACTACTACCGCTTGGGCGAACGAACCCATGCCGACATGCACTGGCAGCGTGAGCGCTTTCGCACACACATTCGGGCCGCACGCCAACTGCAAAAACCCCTTGTGATCCATACCCGCAGTGCTTCCGACGATACCCTGGCGATTTTGCGCGAGGAGGGCGAGGACGGCACCACAGGGTCGGCCGGCGGCGTGTTCCACTGTTTTACCGAAAGCCACGAAGTGGCCCGCCAGGCGCTGGACCTTGGGTTTTACATTTCATTCTCCGGAATCCTGACGTTCAAAACTGCACAGGACTTGCGGGATGTCGCCGCCTGGGTTCCGTTGGACCGCCTGTTGATTGAGACCGACAGCCCGTATCTGGCACCGGTGCCATTTCGCGGGAAGACTAACAATCCGTCCTATGTTCCCCACGTCGCCCGGCAGCTGGCGACATTGCGGCAATGCAGTGTCGAAACGATTGCCGAGACCACGAGCCGGAATTTTTCCCAATTGTTCACCGCTGTCGTTTCATGAGAATTTACATTAGATATTGCATATATCTAATTGTTTCAATTGGGTTTGTTTCGGCATATGCAGGATCGTACGACGATTTTTTTGACGCCATTCGACGTGACGAAGCTCCAGTGGTACGCGGACTGCTTAAGCGCGGCTTCGACCCGAACACTGTCAATCCCCAAGGTGAACACGGCCTGATATTGGCTTTGCGTGAGCGGTCCTTGAATGTCATCGATGCGTTGCTTGAGAGTCCGTCAATCCGAGTCGAGGTTCGTACTGCACAGGACGAAAGTCCGCTGATGCTGGCCGCACTGCGAGGCCATTTTGACCTTTGCAAGACACTGATTGCACGCGACGCCGATGTCAACAAGCCTGGCTGGACAGCTTTGCATTACGCCGCCACAGGTGGTCACATTGCCATCATTCGCTTGCTGCTGGACAACCATGCCTACATTGACGCAGCGGCGCCCAATGGCAGTACGCCACTGATGATGGCTGCCAAATACGGCACGGATGAGGCCGTTCGGCTGCTATTGGACGCCGGGGCCGACCCCGCATTGAAGAACTCCCTGGGTCAGACCGCCATTGACTTTGCGAACCAGGTTCAAAGAGACGATATCGTGCAAATCATCGCTGCGGCAGTCCGCGCGCAGCGTGCCAAAGGTACTTGGTGAGTGCAAATCGTACTTGATACGATGTATATTATGTTAAGTTACAGATTCCAGCCTGACTCCAGAGTCGGACTGGTCTACAGAATGGTGAAAGACACGGTCGGTACGCTGGGATCTGAAAAAGACGCGCCCAGTGCCAATTCGCCCTTGCCGTGCAGCACGCACTCTTCCCGCCGCAGCAGGACGTCGGAGCCTGTAGTTCCCAGGAAACGCACCCAGCTGCCGTAACTGCTGGCATCCACAAAGACAACGCTGCCGTTTCGCCACTCCAGACGCGCGTGGATACGGGAGACACGCGGGTCGTTTACGACAAAATCGGCATCGCGCACGCGCCCCAGCTGAACGGGCAGCTCGAAGGACTTAAAGCGCTTGGTCGTTGTCAACCAGGTGAGTTCTATTTCACGCCCAAGGGCATCTCTTTCGCCAGCGGCATGGGCAGGATCCAAATCTCCCTGCATGGTAAGGAAGTCCGATGCCAACTCTTCATGCCACTCGATCTGGTAGACGGTGCACGGCTCTGCGCGTCCACGGATGTTGATGGGACCCAGAATCCGAAAGGTCATTCCCGGTGATTCGCTGACAGAGCTCAACGCGGCCTCGTTGGCCCAAATCTGGTAAGGCCCGCACAGGTCGCACAAGCGAGAAGCAACGTTGACCGCGTCCCCATAACAATCACCGGCCACAATTTCTACATCGCCACTGGCAACACCGATACGCATGGGCATGCGCAATGCGGCCGGTGAGCGCATGATGCGCTTGGAATGGGCCCGCTGTATCTCAACAACGGCGTTGACAGCGCTCTGGGGGTCCGCAAACATGGCCAGCACACCATCGCCCAGTGTCTTGACCAGACGTCCACCGCCTTGGACACATTGTTCGCCAACCCAGGTCGTGATTTGCGTCACAGTTTCGGTTGCCAATGCATTGCCTAAAGC
>JAUSNJ010000063.1 GCA_030645355.1 Rhodoferax sp.
GTTCCACTCAAACGCCAGCTTGAGCTTGGTACCCACGCCGTCGGTGCCGCTCACGAGCACGGGTTCCTTGTAGCGTTTGGGCACTTCAAACAGCGCGCCAAAACCGCCAATGCCGGCCAGCACGCCCTCGCGCATGGTCCGCTTGGCCAGGGGTTTGATGCGTTCGACCAGGGCGTCGCCGGCGTCAATATCAACACCGGCATCTTTGTACGACAGGGGAGTGGGGGAACTGGATTGGGTCATGTGAATGGGGGTGCGAAGGCTGCCTGGACGGAGCTCGATAGCTGAGCCCGATAGAATTTGCCTAGATTTTAAGGGTTCGCCCCCGCGTTTCTGTATGCAATTCACCCCTCCCCAAAAAACTTTTGCTGCCTGGAGCCTGATCGCCGTCCTGCTGGCCGGTGTGTTGTGGCTGCTCGCGCCGGTGCTGACGCCGTTTGTCGTGGCGGCCGTGCTGGCCTACGCCCTGACACCGTTGGTGGACTGGCTTGACGAAGTCGGACGCGGGCGGATTCCCCGGTTGCTGGCCGTGGTGCTGGTGGAGTTGCTGTTTCTGGTGGCGGTGTTGGCCATACTGCTGCTGATGGTTCCCATCATGGCCAAAGAGCTGCCGCTGTTGCGGGAACAATTGCCGCTGCTGCTGGAGGGTGTGAACAACTCGCTGAAGCCCTGGCTGGCGCAATGGGGCATACACCTGACGCTGAACGTCGCCAGTGTCAAGGCTTTTGCCGTGACACACCTCAGCGGCAACATGGAAGACATCGCTGGCTCGGTCCTTGCCTCGCTCAAATTGGGCGGCAGTGTCGCGTTGTCACTGATTGGCAACGCCATTCTGATTCCCGTGGCGCTTTTCTACCTGTTGATGGAATGGGATCATTTTGTCCAGCAGTTGCGCCACCTGATTCCGCCGCGTCTGCGCGCCGCAACCGATAGCTTCATGGCTGAAGCCGATGGCGTGTTGGGGCAGTACCTGCGGGGACAACTGCTGGTGATGCTGATTCTGGCGGTCTTCTACAGCGTCGGGCTGGGCCTGTTCGGACTGGACCTGGCGCTGCCGATCGGTGTCTTTACTGGCATGGCGATTTTTGTACCCTATCTGGGGTTTGGGGTCGGCATGGTCCTGGCGGCGCTGGCGGGCCTGCTGGAGTTCTCTGCCGAATCGGGGCTGGGTTACTCGGTGGCCATGGTGGCTGCGGTGTATGGCCTGGGCCAGGTGGTCGAGAGCTTTTTCCTGACTCCGCGACTGGTGGGCGAGCGCATTGGCCTGCACCCGCTGGCTGTCATTTTCGCCTTGCTGGCCTTTGGGCAACTGTTTGGCTTTGTGGGGGTGCTGATTGCATTGCCCGTCAGTGCCGTCTTGCTCGTCGCGGTGCGCCGCGTCCGGACGGGTTATCTGTCCAGCCGCCTGTACCAGGGTTGATGGCAAAAGCATGAAACAGATTGCGCTCGACATTGGTTTGTCCGCCGGACCGACCCTTGCCAACTTCTGTGCCGGGCCCAACACGGCGGCCCTGCGGCACATGGAAATGTGGGTAGGCTCCAAGTCCAACTCCAGCAACCATGTGGCGACGCGTTCGCCCGTGCCCACCTATTTCTGGGGTCCGACGGGCAGCGGCAAGAGCCATTTGCTCAAGGCCGCCCGCGAGGCGTTGCGGGAGCAAGGTGGCCGCGTGGGCTGGCTGGATGCGTCGGTGCACGAAGCGCCAGAGTTCAACGAGTCGTGGGCCGCGGTGGTGCTCGATGACGTGCACCTGTACACGGCAGCCCAGCAGCACACCGCGTTCAACTGGTTTGTCAATGCCCAGACCCACCAGCGTCCGGTGCTGGCTGCTGGTGAGTACGCACCGGTGGAACTTCAGTTGCGTGACGACCTGCGCACGCGCCTGGGCTGGGGCCATGTATTCAGCCTGCAGCCCCTGAGCGAGCCCGAGCGCCGCGCCGTCTTGCGCCAGGCTGCCGATGCGCGCGGGGTTTTTCTCGGCGACGATGTCATGGACTTCATGCTCACCCGCTTCAGTCGGGACCTGGGCCACCTGATGGAGCTGCTGGAGCTGCTTGACGGCTATGCCCTGCAAACCAAGCGGGCCATCACCATACCGCTGATCAAATCCATGATGGAAAACAATTGATGACCCGAATAGCTTTATTTGATTTGGACCATACGCTGATCCCTATCGATTCGGACTACGCCTGGGGCGAGTTCACCATCCAGCGCGGCTGGGTGGACCCCGTAGCCTTCAAGCGCCAGAACGATGCGTTTTACGCCCAGTACCAGGCTGGCACGCTCGATGTGCACGACTATGTGCGCTTTGCCACAGAGGCGGTCTGCAAACACGGTGCTACTGAATCGATAGCGGCACATGCAGATTTCATGAGGGCTACCGTCCAGAAATCCATACATCCCCGGGCGCTGGAGCTGGTCCGCCAGCACCAGCAGGCGGGTGATGTGGTGGTCATTGTGACGGCCACCAATGAATTTGTGACCCGACCCATTGCCACGGCCTTTGGCGTCGATGAGCTGATTGCCGTGGAGCTGGAGCGTGACACCTCGGTAGGTGGCACCGGCTGGTTTACGGGTGGCATACGCGGGGTGCCCTCGTTTCGTGAAGGCAAGGTTACGCGGGTGGCGCAGTGGCTGCAGGCGCGCGGGCTGGACTGGGATGCCGTGCACACCACGTTTTACTCCGATTCCATGAACGACCTGCCACTGCTGGAGAAAGCCACCGTTCCCGTGGCGACCAACCCGGACCCGCGCTTGCGTGCATTGGCGCAACAACGTGGATGGCGCATACTTGACCTGTTTAGCTAGAGAAGAAATGATCAAAAAATTTATCGACAAACTGCTGGGCAAATCGCCCGCCGCACTGGCCCGCAAACAACCCAAATTTGGCAAACGGGTGGATGTGCCGGTCGAGGTGCACGGCATAGACCCCAACCTGGTCGACGAGCGTGCCATCAACGTGGTGCGCACGCTGCACGCCGCGGGTTATGAAGCCTATGTGGTGGGTGGCGCGGTGCGCGACCTGCTGGTCGGCTTGCGCCCCAAGGACTTCGACGTGGCCACCAACGCCACGCCCGAGCAGGTCAAGGGCCTGTTCCGGCGCGCCTTCATCATTGGGCGGCGCTTTCGCATCGTGCACGTGGTCTATGGCCGTGGCCGCGAGCATGAGGTGATTGAAGTCTCCACGTTCCGGGCCTACCTGGACAACGCCGCGGCCGAACAGGTGGCGGGCAACGAGAAAACCAGCCGCAGCGAGCTGGCCGGCATGAAACACGCGGTGGATTCCACCGGTCGCGTGCTGCGCGACAACGTGTGGGGGCCGCAGGAAGAAGACGCGGTGCGCCGCGACTTCACCATCAACGCCATGTACTACGACCCGCAAACGCAGGTCGTAGTGGACTACCACAATGGTTTCAAGGACGTGAAGAACCGCGTCATCCGCATGATTGGCGACCCCGCCACACGCTACCGCGAAGACCCGGTGCGCATCATCCGGGCTGTGCGTTTTGCCGCCAAGCTCAGCCCGCTGGGCTTTGCGCTGGAGGCCAAAACGGCGGCACCGCTGGTCAAGTCGCAGGAGCTGCTGGCCGACGTGCCGCAGAGCCGCCTGTTTGACGAAATGCTCAAGCTGCTGCAAACCGGCCATTCGCTGGCCTCCATCGAACAGCTCAAGAAGCTGGGCATGGCACGCGGCATCTACCCGCTGCTGGATGTGGTGGTGGAACGCGCCGACCAGCCCTTTGTCAACGCAGCACTCAAGGACACGGATCGCCGCGTCGGCGAAGGCAAGCCTGTGGCGCCAAGCTTCCTGCTGGCCTGCGTGCTGTGGGCTGATGTGCGCGACGGCTGGGCCCGCCGCCTGGAACAGCGCCAGCATTCGCATCCCGCGCTGATGGATGCGATCGACGATGTGTTCCATGCGCGCATTGGCGATGTTTCGGGCGGCGGCAAGCTGGCCGGCGACATGCGCGAGATCTGGGTCATGCAGCCGCGCTTTGAGAAGCGCGTGGGCAGCACGCCGTTTGGCATGGTCGACCAGCCACGGTTTCGGGCGGCGTTTGACTTCATGCGCCTGCGTGCCGACATTGGCGAGGTGGACGAGATGCTGGCCGACTGGTGGCAGGAGTTCAGCATGGCCGACGACACCCTGCGCCAGGACCTGGTGGACCAGGTGCGCGAAGAACAACACAAGCGCCAGCGCGCCCCCCGGGTTGCGCGAGTGCCGCGGGCCGAGGCGTCTGGGGCCGATGGTTCCGTGGCGGTGACTGCACCGGGTGCATCCCCTGCGGCTGCTGCGGAGGACTTTGGCGCAGCGCCCGGCGAGGGCGATGCAGGCGCCCCGCGCAAACGCCGCCGGCGCCGGCGCAGCGGTGCGGCCAAGGGCGCAGCAGGCAACCCGGATGGTGCGGGCGAGTCTGGCAGCTGAATGTGCCCATGCGCGAGCCGGTGACCGCCTATGTCGGCCTGGGCGCCAATCTGGGGGACGCCGCCGGCACGCTGATGCAAGCCGTGCACCAGTTGGGTCTTTCGCAAGGAGTCGTGCTCACAGGGCAGTCATCGCTGTACCGTTCAGCACCGGTTGAGTCCAGCGGGCCGGATTACATCAATGCAGTCGTTGCATTGCAAACCCACCTGACGGCGCCCGATCTCCTGCGCTGTTTGCATGGCATTGAATGGGCTGCCGGTCGTGAGCGGCCGTACCGCAATGCGCCCCGCACGCTGGACCTGGACATCCTGTTGTACGGGGACGGGCAGATCAGCAGTGCGGCGCTGACCATTCCCCACCCCCGGATGTGGCAGCGGGCCTTTGTGCTGGTGCCGTTGTCGGAGATTGCGCCCCAGCGGGTGCCCGCGGAGTGCCTGCGCCATGTTTCGGAGCAAGGGGTGGTGAAGCTTCTCTAGCGCTTGTGCGGGTGCCGTGCACGGTGCTATTCTCGGGAAAAGAGACCAGCGCGGGCTGGCACAACAACACCGGAGAACATGCATGGAACAGCTTAGTCGGCTAAAGATTTCCACCAAGCTTTGGGTCTTCATCGTGCTGGTGTTGGTCCTGCTGACCACCATTGCCGGCGTCGGTCTGGTGCGTAGCGCCGGCATTCTGGCGGAGGGGCGCGCCCGACAGGACATTGCCCTGCAGCTGGTGCAGGTGACAACCCAGTGGAATGGATTGACCGAGACCAATGCGGTGCGCAACACGGCCATTATCCTGAGCGGTGAACCGGGTGTTGCAGCTGCCTTCAAGGAAGCGGTGAATGCCACCAGCGATCAGATCACGGCACTGCAAAAAAAACTGGAGTCCCTTCCGATCACGGACGCCGATCGTGCCCAGTTGGCCAGGATCGCCGATTTCCGCAAGCCCGTGATTGAATTGCGGGACAAGGCCCGCAAGGCACGCGCTGACGGCAATGTGGAGGAAGCCCTGAAGATCATGAACACCCAGTACCTGCCAGCCTTGGGCCTGTATATAGGGGCGCAAAAGGAATTGGTCAAAATGCAGGAGCAGCACGTTGTGGATGTGCAGGCGCAGACCGAGAGCCGTCGCCAAAGCAACAGTATTGGCATTGTCGTGGGGCTGGTCGTCGTGGTGGTGCTCATTACGGTGGGCACCGGTTGGCTGGTGCGCTCCATCCGCGACCCGCTGGACCAGGCCAATGCACTGGCCGCCCGGATTGCGCAGGGGGACTTGAGTTCCAGCATCAGCACCCAGCGCCAGGACGAGTTTGGCAGTTTGTTGCGCTCTCTGGCGACGATGAACGATTCGCTGGGGCGCATGGTGGCCCAGGTGCGCATGAGCACCGACAACATCGCAACGGCCAGTGCCGAGATCGCCCAGGGCAATAACGACCTGGCGCAGCGGACCGAGCAAACCTCCAGCAACCTGCAGTCCACGGCGTCCAGCATGGATGCGCTGACCGTCACGGTGCAGCACAGCACCGAAAACTCCCGCCAGGCCAGTGCCCTGGCCGCCAGCGCCTCCACCGTGGCGCAGCGCGGCGGCAGCGTGGTGACCCAGGTGGTGACCACGATGCAGGAGATTGATGCCAGCAGCAAGAAGATTGCCGACATCATCGGGGTCATTGACGGCATCGCGTTCCAGACCAACATCCTGGCCCTCAATGCGGCCGTGGAGGCAGCGCGAGCCGGTGAGCAGGGCCGCGGATTTGCCGTCGTGGCCAGCGAGGTGCGCAGCCTGGCGCAGCGCAGTGCGGCGGCGGCCAAGGAGATCAAGGGGTTGATCGACACCTCGGTGGAAAAGGTCGAATCCGGCACCCGCTTGGTGACCGATGCGGGCGCCACGATGGAAGAGATTGTCCAGTCGGTGCGCCGGGTGGCCGATGTCATTGGCGAGATCACGGCCGCCGCCAATGAACAGAGCACCGGCATTGCCGGTGTGAACCAGGCCATTGGTGACCTGGACCAAATGACGCAGCAAAACGCCGCGCTGGTGGAGGAAAGCGCCGCGGCCGCCGAGAGCCTGCGCGAGCAGGCGGACCGCATGAAGGACGCGGTGGCGGTGTTCCAGGTGGCGGACCACCACCACCGGGCGTAAATCGTTGCAGTATTAAGCCGCCGCGACCATCAGCGTGCCGGTGCGCACGCAGTTGCGCCCATCGTTCTTGGCCGCATACAGGGCCCGGTCGGCCGCAGACACATAGTCCAGCACCTGGCTGTCGGCCAGCGGCACCGCGGACACCAGTCCAAAGCTGGCCGTAAAACGGATGGTGTGGTTGTCAAACGTGACCACCAGGGATTGAATGCTGGCGCGCAACTCTTCCGCCAGCGCAGCAGAATTCACTGCGTCGACACCAATCAGGGCAATGACAAATTCTTCGCCACCGTAGCGCGCCAGAATGTCGCCCGCGCGGTGGACGCGGGGGCGCAGGCGTTCGGCCAGTGCGCGCAGACAGGCGTCACCGGCCGGGTGGCCATAGGTGTCGTTGATGCGCTTGAAGTGGTCGATGTCGAATAGGATGACGGTCAACGGCATGTGCAGCCGTTGGGCACGGCGCAACTCCACGACCACGGCCGCGTCGAAGCAGGTTCGATTGCCGATCTGCGTCAGCCCGTCCGTAGTTGACAGGGCCAACAACTGGTCGTTGGCGATCTTGAGTTGCGCCAGTGTGTTGTTGAGGTCCGTGGTGCGGGACTCCACGCGCGCTTCCAGCTCCCGGTTGGCGCGCTCCTTGGCCGCAATCAGTGCGTGCTGACTGGCACGGGCCTTGCGCTCATGGCCCAGGGCCACGGCCTGGGCATTGATCCGCAGCGTGCGGTCGGTGTTGATCCGGTCGGCCAGCGTGAACGACAGCAGCACCACCAGCATCACGATGCCAAACTGCGAAGCGTTCTCGGTCCAGACATTGATCGGCAACCACCCGAGCTTGCTGGCATTGAGTACCGACACACCGACCAGGATCGCCGACCAGGCCAGGCAGTAAAAGCGCGCAAACTTGGCCCCCTTCCACCAGCGCCAGTACCCCATCGCCAGGGCCGTGACCGCAATGGGCATGGAAATGGACGCCCCGATGCGGATGGTCGTGGAGTAGGGCAGCACAAAGGTCGATGCGCACAGCGCTGCGCTGAGAAGCATCAGCGAACGCACCCAATAGAAGGCCGGACTGGAGAAGCTGCGCAGCTTGAGAAAACTGGTTGTGAACAGGCAGGTGAAGAAGCCCGAACTGGCGACGAAGGTGGAGATGGCGAAGCTGTTCCAGCGCACGGCGTTCGGCCACACATAGGCAAACATGTAGCCCGTGAGGGTCAGGTGAAACAGCAGGTAGCTGGCGACAAAGCCGATGTAGTACAGGTAGTTGACGTCCTGTGTGGCGAAGAACACAAACAGGTTGTAGATGACCATGACCAGCAGGATGCCGACCACGGCACCCTGGACCAGGTTCTCATCGTTGCTGGCGGCGTGGAACTGGACCGGGTCCCAGATCCGCAGCGGGGCCTCGATGGTGCCGGTTGAGGCCAGGCGCAGGTAAATCTCGTTGGCGCCCGGCACCAGTTGCACGGGCATGATGAGGTTGCGGTGGCGCACGGCTCGTTGCGCGAAGGGCTGTTCGTCGCCCAGTGCGTACTGCACCTGCAGGACGTTGCCAGCAAAGTGGAACAGCCGCACATCGTCCAGGAACGGGATGGGCAGCTCGATGAAGCGTGCCAGCGCCTGCGTGTCCCGGTTGTCCATCTGGA
>JAUSNJ010000072.1 GCA_030645355.1 Rhodoferax sp.
GGCGGCCACGCCGTCGTAGGCTTCCAGCGGCCACGCGTAGGCGTCGCAGTCGCTCACGCTGAAGATGACCGACACGCCTTTTTCCTCGGCCAGCTTGCGGGCCTTGGCCACGCCCACGCTGGCCACATCAAACGCATCGACCTCCAGGCCCTGGCCCGCCAGCCAGACGCTGTTGCGGCCCTCGCCGTCGGCCATGCACAGCACGCGCTGGCCGGGTTGCCAGACGCTCGCCTGTTCGCGCAGCCAGGCGTTGGGTTCGGTGCCGAAAATATAGGCGTCTTCTTTGTAGCGCTGGTTCCAGGTGTTGGCCGCGTCAGGAAAAGGGGTGGGGGGCACAGAGTTCATGGGCAGTTGATGGCAGGTGGGCAGACCATCTTAGTCCCGGGGCGGCCTGTCGGCGCGGATTCGGGTATCGTGGAACAACCATTCACAGCGGAGTCGCCCTTGTCAGACGCCATTCATTTTTACGAACCCCGCGACGGCCACCGCCTGCCGCACGACCCGTTCAACGCCATCGTCGGGCCGCGCCCGATTGGCTGGATCTCGACGTGCAGCGCAGCGGGCGCGCTGAACCTGGCGCCCTACAGCTTTTTCAACGCCTTCAACTACACGCCGCCCATCGTGGGATTTGCCAGCATTGGCTACAAGGACACGCTGCGCAACATTGAAGAGACTGGCGAATTTGTCTGGAACCTGGCCACGCGCCCGCTGGCCGAAGCCATGAACCAGACCTGCGCCGCCGTGCCGCCCGACGTCAGCGAGTTTGAACTGGCGGGCCTCACGCCCGCGCCCTCGCGCCTGATTGCGGTGCCGCGCGTGCTGCAAAGCCCGGTGTCGTTTGAATGCCGCCGCACGCAGATCGTGCAACTGGAAGGCGCCGATGGCGCCAAGGTGCCGACCTGGCTGGTGCTGGGCGAAGTGGTGGCGGTGCACATTGACAAGGCGCTGCTGAACAACGGTGTGTACGACACGGCAGCGGCCGGGCACATTTTGCGCGGCGGCGGGCCGGGCGACTATTTCACGGTGGGCCCCGAGCAGCTGTTTCACATGTACCGGCCCCGCTGATGGCGAATGGTGTGACGCGCACTCTGTTTGACTTTGCGGACGCGGCGTTGTCTAAAATTCAATTGCGGTGCTGATCGCCTGGATGCCGGCCTGGGCACAGGCTTCATCGGCGTCGCCGCCGGGCGCGCCGGAAACGCCGATGGCGCCGAACGCGGTGCCCTTGCCCTCAATGCGCAGGCCACCGCCCACGGCCATGAAGCGGGGCAGGCTGCGCATGCCGCTCATGGGGCGTCCGGGCTGGGTTTCGGCGGAAAGCGCCAGCGTCGAGGTGCGAAAACTCGCCGCGGTCCAGGCCTTGTTGGTGGCGACCTCCGGGGTGTGCGCGCCAGCAAACCGGTCGCGCAAGACCACCTGCGGCAGGCCCGCGCGGTCCACCACGGCCACGGCGACCTGAAAGCCCTGCTTGCGGCACGACTCCAGCGCGGCACGCGCCGCCACCAGTGCCGTTTCAGGGGTGAGCGAGGGCGTCTGGAAGACGGCGGCTTCCTGGGCCACGGCCGGCAGGGTAAATAGCGAAAAGCTGGCGCCAGCGGTCAGCGTCAGGGCAACGAGGGTGCGTCGGGACATGAAGGCCTCCTTTTTCCCGAGTATGCGGGATGGGCTGCGCCTATGGTTGCGCGAGATCAAGCACTGGCGCTGCGGGCTCCGGCGGCGGCCCGCATCACCGCTTGCGGTGCGCGGGCGGGCTGGCTACCATGGGCGCTGCATGTGCACATTCACACCGGAAGGCCCGCCATGAAATACATCGCCAACATCCTCAAGTCCAAAGCGGACGCCAGCGTGTACGCCATTGCGCCCACGGCGTCGATGTTTGATGCGCTCAAGCTGATGGCGGAGAAAAACATTGGCTCGCTGCTGGTGAA
>JAUSNJ010000075.1 GCA_030645355.1 Rhodoferax sp.
GGCGTCATCGCCGTGGTCTGCCCGTGGAACCTGCCGCTGCTGCTGATGACCTGGAAGGTCGGCCCGGCCCTGGCCTGCGGCAACACCGTGGTCGTCAAGCCTTCGGAAGCCACCCCGAGCACCGCCACCTTGCTGGGCGAAGTGATGAACAAGGTCGGCGTGCCGCCGGGCGTCTACAACGTGGTGAACGGCTTTGGCATGGATTCCGCCGGCGCGTTCCTGACCGCGAATCCGGATGTGAACGGCATCACCTTCACCGGTGAAACGAAGACCGGCACCGCCATCATGAAAGCCGCCGCCGACGGCATCCGTCCGGTGTCGCTGGAACTGGGGGGCAAGAACGCGGCCGTCGTGTTTGCCGACTGCGACTTCGAGAACGCCGTCAACACCGTGACCCGCTCGGCGTTCGAGAACTGTGGTCAGGTCTGCCTGGGCACCGAGCGTGTTTACGTCGAGCGCCCGATCTTTGACAAGTTCGTGGCCGCCTTGAAAGTCAAGGCCGAGGGCATGAAGCCCGGCCGCCCGTTTGATGCCGACACCAAGATCGGCCCGCTGGTCAGCAAGATCCACCAAAAGAAAGTGCTGTCCTACTACGCGAAGGCCAAGGCGGTAGGTGCCAACATCGTCTTTGGCGGCGGTGTGCCCGACATGCCGGACGATTTGAAGGACGGCTGCTGGGTTCAGCCGACCATCTGGACCGGCCTGCCGGAAACCGCCACCGTCGTGCGCGAAGAAATCTTCGGGCCCTGCTGCCACATCCAGCCCTTTGACACCGAAGAAGAAGCCGTGCGCATGGCGAACGACACCCAATACGGCCTGGCGACCTCGATCTACACCCAGGACATCAGCCGCGCCAGCCGTCTGGCCGCCCAGATCGAAGTGGGTTTGTGCTGGATCAACAGCTGGTTTCTGCGCGACCTGCGCACCCCGTTCGGCGGCTCCAAGCAGTCCGGCATCGGGCGTGAAGGCGGTGTGCATTCGCTGGAGTTCTACACCGAGTTGCGCAACGTGATGATCAAGTATTGAAAGACACATCTATGATTCAGAATCCTGAAATCGGCCAATCCATCGTGGCC
>JAUSNJ010000114.1 GCA_030645355.1 Rhodoferax sp.
AGCACCAGCATGCCGGGCAACATAGTCGACGTGTTGGTCAAGGAAGGCGATGTTGTCAAGGTCGGCCAGGCGCTGTTGATCACCGAAGCCATGAAGATGGAAACCGAGGTGCAGGCACCCATAGCCGGCACGGTGAAAACCATCCACATCGGCAAAGGCGACCGGGTCACACCGGGCGAAGTGCTGATCGAAATCGAGGCCTAAACCCAAGGGGAGCGAAAGCTCCCCTTTTTGTGGCTGTGTCCCAATTACGTGTTGAATGCAAGATGTAGGGTGGGCTTTAGCCCACCCTACAAAACAAGGTCTGCAACATATAACTGGGGCCTAGCCCTGAAAAACCCCTGAGCTAATCAAGCCCTATTCGAGTTGCCACGCAGCGCCGCCAGGCTTTGCCGTTGCTGGCCCTGAGCATCAAAGTTTTCCGCGTTCAGCCACAGTTCGAAAGCGCGCTGCACGGCCGGCCACTCCGAGTCGATGATCGAGAACCAGGCGGTGTCGCGGTTGCGGCCCTTGCGTACCTGGTGTTGGCGGAACAGTCCTTCGTAACTGAAACCGAAGCGTTCGGCGGCGCGTCTAGAGCGCAGGTTAAGGTTGTCGCACTTCCATTCCAGGCGGCGGTTGCCCTGCTCGAAGGCGTAGCGCGCCAGCAGGTAAATCGTCTCGCTGGCCTGCACGCTGCGCTGCAGGGCATGGCCAAAACAGACATGACCGATCTCGATGCTGCCGTGCGCGGGGGTGATGTTGAGGTAGCTGAGCAAGCCCAGGGCCTTGCCGCTGGCGCGATCAATCACGGCATAAAAAAACGGCTCGCAGCCGGCGGCATTGCTGCTCAGCCACTGCGCAAAGTCGTCACGGCTGGCGAACGGGCCGTAGGCCATAAAGTGCCACATCTGCGGGTCGGCCTCGGGGCCTTGCAAGGCCTGCCAGAGATCGTCGCCATGGCGCGCGGGATCGAGCTGCTCCAGGCGCACATAGTGGCCGACCAGGGTGGCTGTCGAGGGCGATTGCGTCGGTTGCCAGTCTTGCAGTTTGCTGCTGGTCATAGACCTACTCCGGTTAGCCGAATAAGTGCCGGTACTGGATAAAGCCCGAGCGGTCGGCGATGCGTTCATACAACAGCCGCGCCTGGGCATTATCTTCCTGCGTCAACCAGTGCACCCGCGAGCAGCCGGCGGCTTGGGCGTGGGCGTAGACGTATTCGATCAGCTGGCGGCCAACGCCGCCGCCGCGCACCTCAGCGCTGACGAATAGATCCTGCAGGTAGCAGTAGTCGCCACTGGTCCAGCAGGAGCGGTGGAAGATCCCGTGCACCAAGCCGACCGCCACCTCGCCTTGCCAGGCCAGGGCGGCAAACATTGGCTCGGCCGGGTCGAGAAAGCGCTGCCAGGTCAGGGCGCTGGTCGCGGCGGGAATCTCGGCCTGATAGAAGCGCTGATAGCCCTGCCAGAGCGGCAGCCAGGCAGCGTGGTCGGCAGCGCTGATGGGGCGGATTTGTAAGCTAGACATGCGGAGAATTCCTTGTCAGTCGGTGCGGGTTTTTTGTGGCTTTAGGGCATGCGTTTAATTTGCTCGACTAAGTCTCTGGCGCCGGCATCTGGACGGGCACTCAGGGCCTGCTGCACCCCGGCGCGGTCCGCGGCGCTGCGGTTCTGGCTGAGTTTCCACTGCCCCTCTAAGCGTTGAATCGGCAGGCTGAAGCCGACGATGGCGCGCAGCATCTGCTCGATGTATTCGGGTGGCGCATCGGCAATCGTCCATGGTTGCGGTTGCGGGCTTTCGTGTTGTTCAGTCAGTCGGCCAAGCAGCTGCAGCAACCGCTCGGCATCGTCGAACACCTCGGCTTGTCCGTAGGCGTGCACGCTCTGGTAATCCCAGGTCGGCACCGCCTTGCCGTGCTCAGCCTTGCTCGGGTACCAGGTCGGACTGATATACGCATCGGCCCCGGTAAAGATCGCCAGGCTTTCACCGCCCTTGGCCAGCGCGTGCCACTGCGGATTGGCGCGGGCGCAATGGCCGTACAGCGTGCCGTATGCACCCTCATCCGCCGCCAGCCACAAGGGTAAATGACAGGCCTGCAAGCCCTCGCCGCCCTGGCTGATCAGGGTCGCCAGCGGCTGTTGGCGGATCAGCCCGTGCAGCTGGCTAAGGTCGTGCTGGCGAAACGCGGCGGGGATATACATGGCTGGCTCTGCGAATGGGATGGCCCCATGCTAGGCAGAATATTGGTCTGCTGTAAGAGCCATTATTGCCGACTTTGATAGAGCCAATTTATCCGGATATTTGCCATGCCCGCCCTGCCCAGCCTGTTGTTTGACTGCTCCGGTATCCAGCTCGACCCCGCGCGCGGGCTGGCGCGCCAGCTGTACCAAGCGCTGCGCGAACGGATTCTCGATGGGCGCCTGGCCGGCAATACCCGGCTGCCGGCCAGTCGCGAGCTGGCGGACCGGCTGGGGGTGTCGCGCAACACCGTCGGCCGCGCTTTCGATCAGCTGTATGCCGAGGGTTTTGTGCAGGCAAGGGTTGGCGACGGCACCTATGTCGCTGAGTTGGCGGCCAGTGCGCGACCGCCGGCGTTGCAGCCGAGCAGCCCGGCACCGAGTGCGGCCTTGCAGCGGGTCCAGGCGCAGCAGTTGCGGCTGCCGGCGAGTGGCGCGCCACGGGCGTTTCGGGTTGGCGTGCCGGCCTTCGATCTGTTTCCGTTTGAGACCTGGGCACGGCTGCAGGCGCGCTTCTGGCGCAAGCCATCGCCTGCGCGCCTGGGTTATGGCGACCCGGCCGGCGACGCGCAATTGCGTGAGTTGGTCGCCGCCTATTTGCGCAACAGTCGCGGCTTGCACTGCGACCCGGCGCAGATCGTCATCACCTGCGGCGCCCAGCAGGCCATCAGCCTCTGCGCGCAATTGCTGGTCGATCCTGGCGACCGGGTGGCGGTGGAAAACCCCGGTTACCGCGCCGCCGGCCATGCTTTCGCGGCGGCTGGCGCGCAGCTGTGCGGGGTGCCGGTGGATGCGGACGGGCTGGACACCCGCGTGCTGGAGCAGGTGCAGGATTGCCGACTGGTGTACCTGACGCCCTCGCACCAGTACCCGACCGGCGTGACGTTGTCGCTGGCGCGGCGGCTGGAGCTGCTGGAATGGGCCGAGCGCCATGAT